>JAKAYZ010000253.1 GCA_021816165.1 Planctomycetota bacterium
GGATGCGGGGGTGGCTTCGCCAAGGGCCTTGACGGCGGTTTCCATATCATATTTGCCACCGTTGAGCATGGCGCAGCCATGAATTTTGCTGATGGCTCCTTCAAGCTCGCGCACATTGTCCTCATAGCGGCGGGCAATGGTGACAATGACATCCTCGGGCATGATGATGCCGCGCAGGCGAGCCTTGTGCCGCACGATGCCGCAGCGGGTTTCAAAGCAGGGGCGGCCGATGGGGGCGATCATGCCGTGGACAAAGCGCGATACAAGCCGCTGTTCCAGCATGGGAATCTCGCCGGGCATGCTGTCGGAACTGAGAATAATCTGCCGACCGGACTGAAACAGGGCGTTGAATGTATGAAAAAATTCTTCCTGCGTCGTTTCAACTTTGGCCAGAAAGTGGACATCATCGACAATCAGCACGTCGGGACGCTGACGAAAGCGATTGCGAAATTCCATTGTCGTGCCGTTATGCACGGCGGCAATGAATAAATTAATAAAATGGTCGCACGATACGTATTCAATATGCACGTCGGGCGCGGTTTTAAGCAGTGCCTGACATGTGGCCTGAAGCAGGTGGGTTTTGCCCAGACCCGGGGCACCGTGAATGAACAGTGGGTTGTAAAGCTTTCCCGGTTCACGTACCACGGCCTGGCAGGTGGAGTAAGCCAATTCATTGGTGGGGCCAATAATAAAATTATCAAAGGTAAAATCGGGCGAAAGAACCGTCTCTTCACTTAAACGCAGATGCGTTCCAACTGACTCCGGCTCATCGCAGATAAATTCCAGCGTGATAAGCCGCCCTGAAACAGCCTGTACCGACTGCGTGAAGAGGTCCTTGCAATGATGCACCAGATGGCGTTTTTGAACAATTGTCCGGCACGAAATGGTAAGTACACCGGCATTAAGCCCGATCGGCGTAAGTTCGGAAAACCAGGTTCGCACGATGGGCCCATGAAACTGCCGCAGATAGTCGTAAGTTTGATTCCATAGATGCGCGGCGTCCTGAGTGATGTCATCAAACTTGATCACCTTCGCATCCTCACGCTTGACTAAAGCCATGGTCCATCCACCCCGAAAGCACACTCTGCAGAGACCCGCGTCCACCGACCCATCGTCGCGGCTCGAATGGTCACCATCCGGCAAGCCGCCTCATCTCTACCAGTCCCACCCGCCCATGTTTTGGCTCTGGTGCGGCAAGTTCCACAACCGCACCATACTGCACACCCCGCACCATTATTGCGCCCCCGCCTCAGGAGCAATCCTCGTGCCGTCCCGCCATGCTGGCCAACCGAGTGCCATCAAATATTGATTCTCGCCACGACATCGTCGCACCGCCCCCACGCAGGTTCACCGATCGCTAAAATTTTTCAGCATCACCATCGACCATCTATCGTGACACATTTGCTTTCGATCAACAATGGGCCCGAAGTGGAAATTCAATCGCATCACGCCACCCCACCGACACTACGGTCAGCCATCACCTTTTCCACCGCTATTCGTTGGTGATCCCCGCAGGGCCACCCGAAAGAATTCTTACCGACAAGGGAAGATAGCAACGCTTGAAACTTGTGTCAATCTTTTGTGGGCAAAAACTTGAATAGCACTGTCAGCCAATCGTTTTCACTCATCCGCAAATCGCAATAAGCGATTCAATTAAAGGCGCGATTTTCAAAACATGGTATGTACATACATATTTAATGCGTCCCCGTTGCCTGAATGATGCCGATCTGCATCCATTGGGGTGCAGTTTGACATAGGCGGGGGCTGACTGATGCCCGATCAGCGGTGCAGGATTCGCCCGGGCGATATCGGCCGCGTCTTGCGGCACTTTTGACACTAAAAATGGCTGGTCTATAATCGCAACTCTCTGGGGAGCGACAAGACTGGTTCGGCGTCACATGTTTTCATGCGCCATCGGCCTTGTAGGCTTCGAGTCAATCAGCACCACATGTAGCCGTTTTGAGCGGCTCAAATGGGGTGGCGGTTCAACTTTTCGCGGAGGCATTATGCGGCAGTTGCAAACAAAGTATCGTGGTGAACAACAACGGTTGGCCCGACGGGCGTCGCTTAAATGCGCCTTAGTCGGTGCAGTGATGGTGGCGGGTGTCGCGTCGGCAATCTCGTTGCCGGCACTTACGCCACCCTCGGCGGTAGCTGCCAGTGCCCCTTCTCAAAAACTCACCAACGATGCCGATTTGTTCATGCACTACTCGCTGGTGGGCAACGTGAAGTTGGCGGCCGCCTTTGGCAAGACTATTTTGAACATGGCGCCCAATCCGGTCGATGCCCTTCACGCCTTTGAGGCTGCCGCCGATGGCCGAAATGTTACTGAAATCCTGATTGACAACCAGCAGGTGCCGTCACTTAAAAAGATATCCGCCCAGATTGAGGCGTTGCTCACCAAGGGCCATATGGCTGTGGCCCGCAATCCCAAGCGCATTATGCAGGCCATTGCGGCTATGGATCAAAGCCCCCGTGCTTACGTCGTATCGCGCCAGCGATTGCGGGCAGCAGGCGAGTTTGCCGTACCATTTTACATCCACACATTGAACAGCGCAGCGCAAAAAGCGTTGCATCCTTATGTCCTGCAGATGATGACTGAGATCGGCCGACCGGTTATCAATGCCTTGGTCCAGCAGTTGGCCACGTCGTCGGTCGCCGAGAAGGTGGAAATTATTCATGTGCTGGGCAACATCCAATACTCGCGGTCGCTGCCGTATCTGAAGGAAATTGCGGAGGATAAAAATGCACCCGCCGATGAACGTGCGGCGGCGGTATCGGCCATTGACCAGATCGACCCCACCGGCCTTTTCAATCATCTCAATGCCGCCCAGCAGTTTTTGTGGTTAGCCCAAGGTTATTTTAATCATCGGCCCTCGCTGGCCGCTAATTATCCCAGTGCGGCGACCAATCCTGTCTGGTATTACAGTCCCAGCTTGGACAATGTGACCGAAGTCGCTGTGCCGACTGCCATTTGGAACGATGTGCAGTGCATGCGCGCCTGCGAAGCGGCACTTCGGCTGGATCCGAAGTTGAGTCCAGCTATCAGTTTGTGGATTACCGCCAATCTTCGGCGCGAAGTTGATCTGCCATCCGGAATGACCGACCCAAGCTTGCCCAAACATTCGCCGTCGGCCGCCTACTATGCGATGGCCGCCGGGCCCCGCTACCTGAATCCATCCTTGCGGGAGGCACTCGCGGTCGGCAACAGCCGCCTGATCCTGAAGGTGGAAGCGGCTTTGACTAAAACCGGCGGTGTGTCGGGTCTGGTTTCGTCACCCACGAGTCCGTTGCTTCAGGCGATGTCGTATCCAGATCTCCAGGTTCGTTTTCAAGCGGCCTCGGCTTTGGCGGCGGCCAATCCCCTCAAGCCGTTTATCGGGTATAGCCGTGTGGTACCTATTTTGTCCGAGGCCTTGGCGCAAAGCGGCAAGCCGGTATGCGTTGTCATTGAGCCGTCAGCCCAGGCTAGAAATACCATTGCGGCCGGCCTGCGGTCGCAGTTTCATGTCATATCGGCCGCTACCACCAGCGAGGCATTTCAGATGGCCCGCAAATCTCCGATAATCAATCTTGTTGTGGCGCAGGGAGCGGCCAACATCCGTAACTTTGATCAATTGGCGAGCACCGATGCCCGGCTGGCCTATACGCCCTTGGTGATTATGGCTCATTCGGCGGCCGCCAGAGCCTATCGCGTGCAATTCGCCAATGAGCAAACAATCAGTATTCTGCCGGTTGGTTCTGGTGCCAGCGAAGTTGAAGCGGCCTACAGCAGTGTTTTGAGTAAACTTGGTGGCGGCATCCCACCCAGCCTGAAGTTGGCCGACGCCTTAGGTGCAGCCCATCAGCTTAAACTTATCGCCATGAACCGTGCATCAATTTACAACGTCCTGCCTGCGATATCAGCACTGCATATGGCTCTGCACAACCCCAATAGCAAGGTGGTTCTGGCCGCCGCAAGGGTGCTTGGGCAAACCCGCGATCCAATGGCCCAGCGGATGCTGGTGCGTGCGGCGTTGCATAGCTCCGGTGCCACCTCTGCCGTCCGTGCGGCTCTGTTTCAGAGTGTTGCTACATCGGCCCGCAATCTGGGCGACAAACTTACAAAAGGGCAAATTCACGGGCTTATTCGTGTCGCCATGACCAGCGGGAGCGCCGATGTAAAATTGGCGGCCGCTCAGGCGTTGGGGGCATTGAATATCCCCAGTAACCGGGCGTCGACGTTGATCTTGGGTATGCAAAACTGATTTGGCTTGGCAGAATGCGGCGGGCAAATCGTCAGGTGACGACCACCACTTAGCCAGCCGCCGCAGCAGGCTGTTACAGGTGATGAGATATGATTTGCCTTAACGCGTGAAGCGTCGGCAACGGGACGCCGAACAGGTACATGCCGATTATCACAACGACGATTGCGGTGGCAGCAAGCTGTACCAAGGCCAATAAAAAAGTTAAAACCTCGACTGAAGCGGCCAGCAATAATTGTCGCACGCGGCGGGCCGCTTGGTTGGAAGTTGCCGCAGCAATTCTGATCTGGTTAACGCAGTGTATCGATGCCCCGCTGCAAACCGCAATACCCATGGCGACGATTATTAAATAAACCGGGGCATGCACTTGCCAGCGCGGTATAGATGCGATCGCCACCAATCCGGCAGTGCCAATGCACATCGTCATAATAGCGGTCAATAGAAACAACCCGGCACTCACCGCGTAGTCAGCGGGTTTCGCCGGTGCGACCAGATAGCGAGCGGCCAATTTCATTGGCTTACTCCAGCGGCGGCCGTGGTGTCGAACCATTTTGATCGCCGCCCGATAGCCCAAGGGTCTGTTTGGAAACTCCGCCGGGAGCGTCTTGGGGCGGCAAACCGCCATCTGCGGCGTCCTCGATCCTCAACATATTCCAGAATATGCTTCGTACTTGCGTCCTTGCAACCATCCATTTTCCACCCCAATCCACGCGCATCGGACTTTTCAAACAGGCTCTTAAGCGTAGAACGCT
>JAKAYZ010000254.1 GCA_021816165.1 Planctomycetota bacterium
GGCATGCCCTGCTGGTGCACGGACATCGGCGGCTATGCCCGGCGTCCAATTCATGCCTACTATCGCCCCGAACGCAAGCCGCTTGTAAGCCCCAATGGCGCTGCCGATGAGGTGGGTGCCTATTCGGACTACCCCGAGTTATATGTGCGCTGGTTTCAATGGGGTGTGTTCCAGCCCGTGATGCGATCGCACGGCGAACGACGGTACAACGAGGTGTGGTCTTACGGTCGAGAGGCAACGCCGATTCTTGAGAAATATCTTCGCTTCCGTTATCAGTTGCTGCCATACACCTATTCCCTAGCCTACCGTACCTATCGAACTGGTGCTCCCTACATGCGGGCATTGTGGATGGATTTTCCCCATGACCCAAACATCGCAAATATTTCTGATGAATATATGTTCGGGCCCGCATTTCTGGTCGCGCCGGTGACCGTGCAGGGAGCAACCAGCCGCGAGGTATATCTGCCATCAGGTTGCGACTGGTATAACTTCTGGACCAATGAGCGGCTGCACGGAGGGCAAACCATCAAGGTAAATGCCCCCATTGAAATCATACCCATCTTTGTACGCGCTGGATCGATTGTCCCGCTGGGAAGCGCTATTCTCAATACTTCTCAACCACAGAAGGTTGCGTCGCTGAGGGTTTATCCCGGGGCCGATGCGGACTTTGATCTGTATGCGGATGATGGCGAAACTTACCAGTATGAGACTGGGAAATGTACGATCACGCATCTCCATTGGGACGAAAAAAGCCGTAAGCTGAATCAAACGGCAACTGCGCGGGCCCTTTTAGATGAGACTGTGGTGGACGTCATTCAAGCCGCCAGCGACCGATGAACCGACATCGGGATAGAACAATTGGTGTGGGTTTACCACAAATCAGTGCCCAAAAAGCCCGTGCAGAAGGCCCTTCACCTGCCCCTTAATCCCTTTGCCAATGCTCTTAAGCGGATGGCTGGTGAGTTTAATTTGTGGTGAGGACGTGCTGCCGGCCAACTTCAACGGAATAGGCAAAGTCAGGCCTCCGCCGGTAATGTTCAGGTCTACATTCATCTGATTATCGAGTGATACCCAGCCCCCCATATCCAAACCGAAAGATGACAACACCAGTTTCATATTTTTATAACTGACACGACCATTCTTAAGCGCAAATTGCGTGGGGCGTATGCCGCTGTCTGCAATACTGATATTGCCCCCCAGCGGACCGGCCAGAGCTGAAACTTGGCCAACGAACGGTGCATTGGTCGTCAGATGCGTAATGCTGACCGTGCCCAAGGCCGTTCCGTTCTTTTTCATGGCCGACGATGCGAGCGGAATATAGGCATTTTTCAGCGACATATTCAGCAGGCCTTGGACGTTCAGGAGCGCCGGGTTACCCTTGTTGCCCCACGTCAGTGGCAAAAATTTGAGAATGCTGGCCCCCATCGGGGCGTTGATCTGCACATTTTTGGCCAGTTGCAACGGTGAACTAAGCACGTATACCGGCACATTTCCGGTAAGGTCGATGTATCCACCTAAATTTAAAGTACCCTGATTGGCGGGGACTGCGGTGGGGATAATATTAATATGCCCAGCCGATTCGGAAAATCCGACCGACCCCGGCCCCAGAACCGTGCCGTCATATGTCAAATTGGTGAACTTTAAGGCCGTCGACGCAATGGTGAGTTGCCGGGCCGCCAGCAGCCCGGGCTTGGATGTCAGCGGGCCAGTTACCACCAGCGGCATGGTTCCGCTGCCGGTAGCGGTAAGGTTTGGCGGCAGAAATGGTTTAAGCAGCGCGACCAATCGGGCCAGATTGTATTGCAGGGAACCGTGCAGGTTTTCAATGCCGCCGGGTCCCCACGCCAATACCGATTCCCGCGCGATGGTGAGTGTCGTGCCTGACGAAGATTTACCCGACGACGCCCCAATTTCACATGTATGGGTAGCCGTAAATAATTTCTTCTGCATATCGGCTTGGCCGACCAACTTTACCAGAAGATTGGTCGGTGAGAGTGTTTGCTTGGTTGACGGCAGCACCATCTGATACCCATGCACCTGCGAATTGAGCATCATGGTGAGAATCTGCCCGCGCCGCAGTGCGGCGGCCTTCAGCGTAAGTTGCCCCGCCAGTTTGGAACCCGCCGGCAATTTGCCCATGTTGATAAGGAGATTTTGCAGCTTACCCAAATCGGCGGCAGCTCGAATCGACGGCGCTGCAAGTTCCTGTCTTTGCGGAGTGGATGTCCAAATGACTGGCTTGCTGACATCCACCAACACTAGCCCATCACCCGATTTGACTGCCAACTGCGACACCGTTATGCGGTGCGTTTTGCCGGTATGCACCGTGGCGGCAAGGGACACATTCAAATCAGGCTCGGCAAACGGTGCCGTGCCCTTGGTTCCACCGGAGAGGGAGAGTTGTCGCAAGTGAAGCGCCAATTGCGAAACCTTCAACCGACCTGGCTGATAACTGATATCAATGGGTGAATTTTTAATATCACCCGCTAACTGATACATCGGCACCGACGGACTGATGGCCTGGATCAATCGCCACAACGGCTGCAAATGGACACTGACCAAATTTAAATTCAGATGCTGAATGTCGATTGGTGACGGCGTGATGGCCGCGGCAGCGGTCATATCCATCAGTTGAGGCGATTGCACAGCCAATTGGCCGATGATTGATTTGAGTTTTCCCTTAATCATCTGCAGTTTGGCGGAAATGGGCAGCGTAACGGAGGCAATGTGGACAGGAGCCGATTTACCGTCTGACTGATACATCAGATGCTGAAATGCCAAGGTCAGCACTACATGGGGCCGAGCGGTTCGAATATTTGAAAGCCGCCCCTTGGCCGAAAAATCACCATTAACACTTTTACCGTCCATTTCAATAAATGGACTTAGCTCCTGCTGCAGTAAGCCGAGATTGAAATTAGACACAAGGGAATAACTCAGGTGCGCAGCTTTGTGACTTGATTGCAGCCCCACGCGCCAGATGGACGCCGCGGAGGTGCGGCCCGTCTGAAAGGTATCAATTTTATCAACCGACCAGTGCCCCACTTGCCGGATGGCCAAGGCATTGACGGTCAGTGGATCAATTTCAGACGGCGTACCTTTCCATCGGCATTTTTGTGCCGAGATGGTTAACAGCAGTTTGCCGGTGGATACAGTTCCGCGACTGGCAAGTTGCGCCTGAAGCACAGCCTGACCGGTCTTAACTTGGAACGGCAGGTGATTAAGGTGCAGCGTATGACGAAAAGCATCGGTGAACAGGGCGGTATTTACGGTGGATCGCACAGATAAACTTGTATGCCCCCAATTGCCATTGGTGGAGCGCAGATCGCCCAGCCGCGAGAGATTAACGGCACCTGCGGCGGAAATATTAAATGCCGGGCATTGGAGAGCGATTTGTTCGATATTGAGGCGATCCGCATCCCAAACCATATCGACGGGTATCTGCAAATTCCCCAGCACTGGGTGATCGCCATGGAGTAATTTACCGCCGAGCGAGAGGGTATCAATCTGCATCCGACCGCTGATACGCCCCTGCCGCGCTTTGTTGCTTACCATGGCGAGCCGACCGTGCATGACACCCCCCAATTGCACGGGCAAGTTGAAGCGTTTCAGATAAGAGAGATATATGTGCGACATCTTCAGTGCGAGGTTGCCGGTGATCGCGGAGAGGGTTTTGAGGTGCCGATCGACAAATGGGGATAGTTGTCCATTCAGGCTTAAGGTAGACGCTTTAACTCCTCCCCCACCTGCAAAAGCGTGCAGCGCAATTGATATGGGACCACCGGTGGTATCACCGCTGAGGCGCAAGCTGCCATAAGCCTTTTGTGCATGCTGATGGGAAGGCATCTTCCAGATTATTGGGGATAAATCGCCTTGAAGCTTAATGGCCACCGGTGGAAGAGCCACCGAATGAGCCATGCTGGCGGTAACTGTTTGCGTGGCATGGGCACCACGGGCCGTTGCGACATCGGCGGTAAGACTGAGCGTGCCACCGGAAAAGGTTGCTCCCTGAGGTACTTTCAGCATGTGTGGAAACTGCTTGATGGCATCTGACAGGACGGACTGAACTTTGATCGCCAACTTCGCCGTCCCGCTGGCCTTTTGTTTTCCGTGCCGCAAAATGGCTAAAAGGGCTTGCCAAGCACCTTTGCCCGATACGGATATTGTGCCAAGTTGCGAACTTGAGAACGTGCAGTTTTCAATTTGGTACATGGGCGTCGGCCCGCTGACGTCGAAGAGCGTATTGATTCTGACGTTGACCGTGCCGATGTCGGGCTTATCGCCTTTTAGCATGGCTCCGCGCAAGCGCACTCCAGTGGCGCGCAGGGCAATTTTGCTGTTAATCGCGGCATGTGACTGAATATGAGCGGCCGCATCGAGCGACAACATACCCTGTGCTTTGATATGCAGGCCGCTGCTGGCAAGAAGCGGATTGAGGCAAGCGAGTTCCAAATGTTGCGTTTGCACTTCTGCCGAGCCGGTAATTTTTTGCAATGGGAGCAGTCCGTTCCGATCAAAAGCCACTGCCTGGATTAGCAGACTTATTTTTGCCGGTGTGGCGTTGCCCAGCCCTGTCGCTGCCGAGAAGGCGATGTGCGACGGCTTGGAACTGCGAGTATTAAATGTGGCGGCAAACTGCACCCCTGATGCCTTGAGCGGTGGTTCTCCCACAGTAAGCCACGTAAGCTTCTGGATGGAAAGTTTTATGCGGCCCGCAAACACAGGAATGACACTGGCCGTGGCAGAAGGCTTTACGGACGGGGATGTCGGCGTTGCTGACGCAGGTTTTGCGGGAGCGGCGGCGGAGGCAGCTTTTGATATTCGGCTGGCCACCGCCTGAAGCAGATTTAGTTTGCCATTCACGGTAGCCAGACGGAGGGAAGCCACGGGAATATCAATGGTGCCAAGTTGGTGCCAGTTGGTCAGCAGGGCCAGAAGTGATAAGTGGGTTTTGACGGCCGCATCTTTCACAACAACGGTGCCTTCAGGGTCTAA
>JAKAYZ010000255.1 GCA_021816165.1 Planctomycetota bacterium
ATAAATTTCCAGATTTTCGCGCCGGCCGGTCTGATAGTCCTCCAAACCATGGCCGGGCGCGGTATGCACCAGGCCCGTGCCGTCCTCCAGCGTCACATAATCGGCCAGAACCACGGGCGCAGTCCGTGTGCTCTGCAGGGGATGGCGATAGCACGGCCGCATCGCGATCCAAGCCGCTCCGGTCACCGGTGCGGACATTTGGCCAGCCGTTATGCCCGCCCGCCGGAGCACCGATTCCGCCAATGTGGCGGCAAGAATTAACGGCGGTTCTTCGCCCCCCGCCTGGCGCACGCATACGTATTCATGCTTGGGGCCGGCGGCCACCGCCCGATTGGCCGGCAACGTCCATGGAGTGGTGGTCCAGATGAGTAAATTGGCGGCGGCGGGCATAGGACCCCAGGCGGCGGGCCAGGTTTCAGCCGTTACGCACAGCGGAAAACGCACATACACGGAAGTATCTTTTTTTGGGGCGTATTCCAGTTCCGCCTCAGCCAGTGCGGTCTGGTCTGCGGTACACCAATGCACAGGCTTGCGCTGCCGATAAACCAGATTATTGTGAACCAGTTCCGCCAGCACGCCCACCACACCCGCCTCATATCGCGGATCCAACGTCAAATAGGGATGCTTAAAATCCCCCTGAATGCCCAGCCGCTGAAACGAAGCTGACTGAATCCGAACAAATTTCAGGGCGTAATCACGGCAGTGCTGCCGGATTTCTGCGGGAGAAAGCGTCCGCATTTTCGGCCCCAGTTCTTTCTGGACGGCACTTTCAATCGGCAGTCCGTGGCAATCCCAGCCCGGTACATAGGGTGAATCCCATCCCTGCATGTTGCGAAACCGCACGATCATATCTTTGAGCACTTTGTTAATCAGGTGGCCGGTATGAATATCACCATTCGCATATGGCGGGCCGTCATGGAGCACCCACTTTCCCAACGGGTGGTGGCGCTGCCGTAGCGATTCATACTCATGGGCGGTTTCCCATCGTCCAAGGATGGCCGGTTCCCGCTGCGTGAGGTTCGCCTTCATCTCAAAATTAGTCCGCGGCAGATTCAGGGTTTGCTTGTATTCCAGGGTTGCTGGCTCGGCCGGCCGCGTGGGTTTATTTTCAGGTGTGGTCATGCTGCTATTGGAACTCCGTTAACACAGTGCGGTTGGCCTTACGCCAGCGCCACCCGCCGTGACGCCAAGTTCAACATGATAAGACACTTTGACCGGTTATCCCAGTGGCTGATCAAGTGTGCCACACCCCTGAAAAACATCAGGCCACCACGCCCTTTGCGCCGCGCGGAAACCTGCTACAATTACCGCCTTGGATCAATGAAACTTAAACTCCAAATAAAAGGACAGAACGGACATGGCGGCCACGGCAGATGTTTTTGATTTTACCATTATTGGCGGCGGGCCGGTGGGACTTTTCGCCGCCTATTACGCGGGTTTGCGGCAGATGCGCACCAAAATAATTGATTCGCTCGATCAGCTCGGCGGGCAATTGGCGGCTTTGTATCCGGAAAAGTTTATCTATGATGTGGCCGGTTTTCCCAAGGTCATTGCGCGGGATCTAGTTAAAGACCTGATCGCGCAGGGGTTGCAATATGGGGCTCAGGTGCATCTTTCCGAAACGCTCAAGGGTCTCCAGCGTGATGAAACCCACGATTGCTGGGTGCTTTCGTCGGACCGGGCGGAGCATTATACCAAAACGCTGCTCATTGCCGCCGGGTCCGGGGCGTTTCAACCTAGAAAAGTTCCGGTGGCATCGGCGGCGGCGTGGGAGGGGCGTGGGGTGTATTATTCGGTAAAATCGAAAGAGGATTTTGCCGGCAAGCGGCTTTTAATCATCGGCGGCGGCGATTCTGCGCTGGACTGGGCTATGAATTTGCACGGCGTGGCGGGGGCAATCACCATCATACACCGTCGAAACCAGTTTCGAGCTCATGAAGACAGCGTCAAGAGGGTTTTAGGCGGCGGAACGCCAATTTTGACCTTTTGGGAATTGAAAGACCTGGTCTGTGCCGATAATAAGATTACGGGCGCTCTTATCGTCAACAATCAGACACATGAAGAGCAAACGCTGCCCGTGGATGCGATTCTGGTACAGGTGGGCTTTATCAGCTCCCTGGGGGCCATTAAGGACTGGCCGATCGAGATTAAAGGCAATTCCATTATGGTTAATTCACACATGCAAACCAACCAGAAAGGGATTTTTGCCGCTGGTGATGTCGTCGGCTTTGATGGCAAATTAAAGTTAATTGTCACTGGGTTTGGGGAGGCGGCCACTGCGGCAAATTTCGCAAAAGCCCTAATTGATCCGCACTCCCGAGCGTTTCCGGGCCATTCCAGCGAAATGAGCCCGCAACTTGTCACCACCGTTAATTAGGAGATTTTAGAAACTCCCAACGGTTTCAGGCCTTAGGCTAACATAGGGCTGGCTTGAATGGCCGCTAAGATTGCACCAGGGTTGCATGACCCTATGGTTAAGGAGTATGGTAGGTGGTGTGTGGCGGCTGCTGAGAGGATCCAATAATTAACTAGCCGCGCCGGGATCCGTTGGATATAGTTGATGGGTGCGGACGCAAAGTAATGAGCAAGACGGAGAAAAATTCCGTTAGGGCAGTTGTGGTGGCGCGAATCGCGTGAAGCGACAGGTGTGGTTTTGAAGTTCTCGGGGTTAACTACTTTCAAGGTCTTTGGCGTGGCGGCTTTGGCCATCTCGCTGGTATCCATTTGGCCGGGTTGTAAAGACAGCTCTGCGGCCACTGGTGCTGCTTCGCCCCAAGCCCGCGGCAGCTACGTGACCACCATTTATGCCGTGCCGGTGACTCATGCTAAGTTGATGGTCAGTCCTCTGACCAGTCCCGTCTGGCAAGCCATGACTTGGCGAAAGCTTACGCCCGCTCCCGGGCATTCGCGGCTTTATGGAATCACCCGTGTGGCCACGGCGGTGCGCCATGGTGCGCTGTATGCCGGATTTATCTGCAGTGGTGACGGCTTGTGGTTCCAGCCGCACGCCCACCGCGCTGATCTATGGCGACACGATGCCGCGGAACTGTGGTTGGATACGTCCAAAGCCCAAAATGGAACTAATTTTCTGGAAATTGTCATGGCCCCCAATGGCCGGACCTATGAATGTTGGCATCGTGCTGCGGCCCCACCCCAACCGCGTGCCGACGGCAAAATCGACTTTGCCTATCCTTTCAGCCTGATCCCGTGCAAAATTTCCGGATTGATTGTTTTGCCGGGCCACGGTACGTTCCGCGGCCAGAACGTTTGGACGCTGGTGGTGAAGGTTCCGTTGGCCCATTTGCCCAGACCCTTGCGGGTGCTCTCACCCCAACCCAAAGTTGGTGCCAAATTCCGCATCAACCTCATTCGTTATGACTGGCATCTGGCCGGTGGGAAACGCCGTCTGGTGCAGTATAATCTTTTTCCGGTAACCGCAGCCTGCCAGGCCTTTGCTCCATATCGCATGGGTGCCGTGGTGATTGGCTCCGGTGAAGCCCTGAGCAATGTGGCCCTGCGATCCCGGTAGGTAAATGGCACACACGTGAGAGCGTCGGGCGGATGATGGCGGGCTGAATTGGGCTGCTGTGTGAATGTGTTGTCGCTGCCCAGATAGCGGCGAGTTGCGCCGCGGATTCAGGCGAGAATTGCGGCAAGAAGAGCCGACGCCCCGTCGGAGCGGGTCCGCAGCGTTTGCCTCAGCACAAAGATCATCCTTATAATTGCCCTCATCGTGGCATGGTGTCAATGTCGGCTGTTGACAAATAGGGTCAGGAAAATTCATGACGTTTGATGTGCAATCCTTGATTCCCCCGTTGGATGGTCCGGCCTGTTACCAGCCGTCGTTTGATATTCACGCCATTGTCGCCGGCGCACAGCGCATGACCGACAGTCAATTTCTGGAACTCTATCATCACGCTTCTCTGCCGGATTTAGGCCGGTGGGCGTTTGCCGCAGCATCGCGGCTACACCCCGAAGATTACCGCACCTATGTCATTGACCGAAACATCAACTACACCAATATTTGTACGGCCCGCTGTACGTTTTGCGCCTTTAAGCGTAACGACCCCGGTGCCGCCGACGCTTATACATTGGATCGCGAAGCTATTTATCAGAAAATCCGGGAGCTAGTCGCATTGGGCGGCACGCAGATTCTCATGCAGGGAGGCATGAATCCGGCGTTACCGCTGAGCTATTACCAGGATTTACTCCAAGGTATTCAGCAGCATTTTCCAGCGGTGCATATACACGCCTTTAGTCCGCCGGAGTTTGTGGAATTCTCGCGATTCTTCAAGATGCCGGTTCCCACGCTGCTGGCAAAGTTCAAGGATTGGGGCTTGGCGACCGTGCCGGGCGGCGGTGGCGAGATATTTTCCGACCGCGTGCGCAGCCGTATCGGGCCGGGCAAATGCTCCGGCGAAGAATGGCTGGATGTGATGAGCGCGGCCCATCGTCTGGGCATGTATACCAGCGCCACCATGCTGATCGGGCATATCGAAACCATTGCCGATCGACTGGACCATCTGGCCCGGCTGCGGCAGCGGCAGGATTGGGCCTTGGCCAACGCTCCGGCTCATTACACCGCGTTTATTCATTGGACGTATCAGCCGGACAATACGCCGTTGGACCGCAAACGCAAGTGGACTCCGGATTCGGGCCAACCTTACGAATTTGACGATGGCCGAACCGTACGTCTGGCCGACGCCCACGAATATCTGCGGATGTTGGCTCTGGCCCGGCTGTATCTGGACAATGTTGCCAACATGCAAAGCAGTTGGGTGACAATGGGGCCGAAAATTGGACAGTTGGCGCTGTATTTCGGAGCCAACGATATGGGCTCGGTGATGATGGAGGAGAATGTGGTCAGCAGTGCGGGAACCACGTATTGCCTTGGCGAAGAACAAATATGCCGGTTGATCCGCGATGCCGGCTGGATTCCCGCCCAGCGCAACCAGTACTACCAGGTATTGCGGCGGCAGGATGGG
>JAKAYZ010000256.1 GCA_021816165.1 Planctomycetota bacterium
AAGACCGGCGTGCTGTCCACTATGGCACGTATGCAATGCCGAATAGTTCTGGAGTTGTTGCGGTGGCTGTAAGTAATGAGGAAATAATTTGGTAGGGCGGTTTCAGACGCGACACCTCCGCCACCACGCGCGATGAGGCGGCGAATCAAAGCTGCACCCCTGACAGCCAGGGCAACCCCGATCGCTTGCTCCTTGCCGCATCGGGATTTCGGCATCCGTGCCTCAATTCAAGCGCGGAGGGTGCCGGCGACACGCACATCTACGAAGCCCTGCGGCAGTAGTTATTTTGACGTATAAGCCGCGCGAGAAGCTGCTGCGGCGTGAGGACGCGGCGGCTATACGCTAAGCGAATGCCAACATCGCTGAATCCGCGCTTGGCACGCCGCGTTGCCCAGTTAATTGACACCGGCGCATCGGGTGCGATCTTCCCCAGCGGCGTTAAAGCCGATCCACCAATTACATAAACCTTCTTCATTGCCTGGGCCGAAAGCAGGGCATTAACCGATTGCACGGTAAGAGTCTTCGGCGTTTTATACCATAGTTTTAATTGCCTTTGATATGGCGTGCCACCATTAAAAACATATTCAGCAACATTGCCCGCCAAATCAGCGAACACGGGGTTTGTGACGGCACTGTTAATCGGTCGGAAGAAGATTCTCTGCGAACCACCCTTGCCGTAATCATTGCGGTAGGGGCGAAGCGCGGTGGCCGAGTCGCCAAAAATATCCCAGAACGGTGGCGTCGGAAGGCGGGCATCAGCGGTGGAATCCTCGCGTCGCAGATAGGCGACATAGGCCGCTAAACCGCGCTGAGGGAGCGCCGCTCCGGCAGTTGTGGTTTGAGATTGCTTATACGCCGCCTGCCATTGCGCCGGCGCAGGTAGGCGGCATCCCAGCAGGGCAGCCAAATAGATGGCCGCCTTCGGAGGCAGATATTGCACCGGCGAATGCCGCGTGGGGTTGCCACCGGACGAGGCCCGCAATTGGCCGGCCGACGTCGCAATAGATGCCGGAAAGCGCGGTGCGGCATAAATTTGATTGGTATTGGTGAACCAGGCTGGTGCCACGGCAATGTCGTCCGTACGTCTGGAATAGACCCATGTGTGCGGGCCGAGATAGTCGGCGTTGTATTTAATAAGGTTGAAGAAAGCCGATGCCGGCCGGCGCAAAATATTATCGCTGGAATGTATCGTATGGAGAAATATACCCACACGCAATTCCTCGTCACAAAGGAAAAATGAATGGCCACCACTCATGTGTACCAGCGAAAACCGCAGGCGGCGCTTGCCGCCGGGATCAACGAACAGGCGCTGCGTCGATGAAAGTTTCTGTTCGTGCCAGCCCGCCAACGCCGGGCCTGACGGTTCCGATGCCTTCGCTGGGTTGGCCTTGAGCACGGCCTGCAGGGCATTGACGAGGCGGCCGTACTGCGGCAAAGTTTTCCACAATCGATAGGCCTGATGCGTGAGAGCGGCTCTGAGCACCGCGGCATATTGGCCCGCAAGTTTTTTGGCCTGCTGCGGATTGTTGATTCCGACAGCCTGCCGGGTAAGGGTAAACCAAAGCAGATTGAAGCGGGCGGGTGCCGAAAGATGGCGGAACCCGGTCAAGTCTGCAAGGGTGCGTATCTTCTTCACCGTCACGCCGTAAGCGTCGCTGGCCGACACAACTGCGGGAACCAGGTCAACAGGACCGGCCTGATTCAATCGCTGCTGCCATCGTTGTCGCAGACCCGCCACCAAATGGTCCGCCCGATGCGGATGCGTCTTCTGTATCATTCCCGATAACGCATCGGCATCAAGCGTCCGGGCCAAGTGACGTTCCAATTTAAGTACCTGGCCGTGCGGGCCCAGCGGGAATGATTCTGTTCTGTCCCACGCGGTGCGCACCAGAAAAGGTTGCCATTTCCGCGGATAGTCAGCAATTGTGGGTTCAATCGCTGAAAGCGCTGTCACAGACCCACCACGCAATTTATTGGCCATCGCCAAGGTTTTGCGTACCGGCGCGGTAACGGACAGCACCGTTGGATTGGACCACCAGAGATTCTTTTTCAGTTGGCCATACATGGCGGCAATGGATTGTCCATGGGCGGCAGACGTATTAAACCGTGCGACCGCCTCCAAGCGGCTTTCCAGTGTATCGGCGACGTTCAGCAATTGATGAAATGCGGCAAGCTGCCTGTGCCAACGCGTAATGACACGCGATGGTGGCTTGAAGATTTCATGAGAACCGAAGCGTCCCAGCCGACAGGCAACTTCAATCGCCGCCATCTGCGCCGGGATAAGTGTACCGGTCAGCAGCCGGGTCAGAATACTCTGGCCAATCTTCGGTGGGGGGGTGATATGCGGAATGCCGAACTGCGTATGCGTGAGATGCACCAGCGATGCCTTAAGGGCGGCGACGCGCGTATTGATGTCCGGTACCTCCCAGCGACGGGACCGCAGGGAACCCAGCAAAAATTGGTAAGTCTGACCATTGGCTCCCCACGGTAACGCCCGCCGGGCCTGCGCCCCGAGAACGATATATTTGAGCCGACTTTGAAAAAGTTGATTGACCGCCTCGATACGAAACGGCTTAAGTGCACGGGCATTGACCGGATAATGCCGATGCGATCCGTCATAGCCGATAAATTGGGCCACCCATTTTTTCAAATTGATTTGCGAATCAATAAATGCCACGACCTGCGAATGCAGCGACGCCAGACTCCGTTTGGCTGTGGCAACCGTCTTTATGATTTGGGCCCGGTTCTTTTCAATCCAATCGTCCGGCTCCGCAACGGTGGCCAGCGCGGCGGTTATGCGATTAAGCGCACCGGCGTAATCTACGGTCGGCGGTTTGGGCAGGCGCTGCGCATGGTTGATATCCACACGAATGGATTGTGCCATGGCCGTCAATGCTGTCTGGTTTAATAAAAAGGCGTTTTGGGCCCTGGGGATGGAACAATAATTCAGCCAGTTGGGAAAATACCGGTTGGGCAACGTGGCCAAAGTGGGTTTAGCCCGGGCTTTAATCTGAGGCCATTGTAATCGTGAAGCATAGCGGCGCAGATCATCTTGGGCACGATGGGCCTCGCTGGCCAATAGCATGACGGATGTTCCAAGCTCACCAATACTCTGGCAGCGTTTAAGGTAGTTGACAGCATACGATGGAAACGTCGCTACCAGTCGGTGGGGATTACCCGCCAATACAGACAGCGATTTCTCAAGCGATTGGTAATGTGCTTCGACACGCTGGGCTGAAAGCAAATCGTGCATCCATGCGTCTGCGTCCCGACGCGTATTAACCGCAACATAATCAACATCTCCCGTTTTAGTCCATGGTGCGGCATGTAGTTTGAGGAACGGCTGCATGGCGGCATCCGGCTTGAGGCGGGCCAGCAGGCTGGACTTTAGCTGCGCCGCGGGGGCGTTCCACCCATTTTTCAACCAAACTGCACCCGCCTTGCTGAATTGCTGCCGCACTTTTGCCAGCGCATGTTCAGAACGCATCAGCAGGACAACGGCTATACCAAATCGGCGTGAGGCTCGCGGGCTTTGCGCCAGATCGTGCTGAATTTTTGCGCTGCTGAGTAAAGCCGTAAATTCGTGGAGAATATTATTTGGGTTGAGCACCGGGCGCGTCTGCATTTGTCTGGCGATCGGCGCAAATAGGGGGTTACTTTTGAGGAGTGCCCCGTCCTTAACAAATGCACGAAACCATGAATTGTAATTATGAACATATACCGGCCATGCCCCGTTAAACCGGGCCAGGCGGGCCATTTCTCTCTCATGGCGCAGGTAAAGGAATGCGGCCCCCCCAATCAGCAGCAGCACCACCACGGCGGCGTAAGCCAGCGGTGCCCGGCTTTTACGAGGCTTGAGTGCGGGAACCCGCGCCGCGAATTGATCCAGCGAATCAGCCGTATGCTCCAGCGTTAATAAATCACGCGTAAACGCCATCCATTGCCGCCAAGTCGATCCACACTTTTTGAATTCCTCATGCGATGGATCCAGCGGCGTTGCGGGAGACCAGAAACGGCCGGTTAATATTTCACATATGATCTGCCCCAGTGCCCGCAGATCGGCGGATACGGTGCCATCCAGCGTGCCCGATGGTGATGGCTCGCAAGCCATGACGTGCGCGTCGCGGATGGTGCGCGAAGTAAGAAGAATTTTTTCCGCAGACAAACACCCATGGGTCCTTCCCGCCGTGGTGCGTGCATCCTGAAGTGCCTGAATAATATCGCCTACCAGTCGCTGCATCTCCAGCGGTTCAGGCGTCACATGCAAAAGGATAAGCTGATGGACGCTGCACGGGGCGTCAGCCGCGACACTCCATGCTTCATCCATCGAAGCAGCCTCGATGGACAAAACAGCCTGCCATCGCGGTGATTGTCCGGCGATGGCCTTTTGAAGCTGCATCGATCTGACAAAGTCGGCGGTAGCCAAAACCCGGCGGAGGGGGGGCCAAAGTGATGGCGGATGAAAGCGTCGAACCATGGCAGGTTCACCGCCAAATGATGCCTGCCAATAATCCATCAGGGCGGAATGTCGCAGCAGGGCAGCGGTTTGAACCAACTCGGGAATCGACACAGCCACCTTCCGATGCCAATGCGTAAACGCGGAGGCTTGTTAATGTTTCGCCTTGGGCGGCGTGAGACACACCAAACCGCTGTTTTTAACCGCCACCTTGATGGGGTTGGCCGATCCTGACCAGCGGCAGCGGTTAAAGGGCAGAATAAGCCGCCGCGAGTCTTCGGCTCCGGGCAAATCCTGGCGCAAACCGGGCAGCGATGCAAGGATAAATAGATGGGTGTCGCCCTGCGATTTCCATTGCTTCCAGATGGGGTTGTGTTTGGAGAAGGTAACGGCCGCCGGACCGCCCGGCGTAAAATGCACCACCGCTTTGGTTGCACCCGCCCGCAAAGCATTCCCGGCGGTAAAATATTTGGTCATGGCGTAGTTGTACCAGCGCTGATAATCCGATCCAT
>JAKAYZ010000257.1 GCA_021816165.1 Planctomycetota bacterium
ATAATGTAGTGATACGTGGTTCCCTTCGGTTTGGACGATGATTTGTGACTGCATCCTCCACACGCGAACGCCATGGCGGCAACCAACGCGATGGGGATTATCAGTTTCATACCCGGCGTCATTAATAATCCTCCCGTTTCATTCGCCACCGGAACGGCCCACTGGCCGGGCGGCAAACACCACCTTGCAGCCGTACACTTTCTGGAACATATCCACCTTTTGGCGGGCCGCCCAAAGTTCCAGTTCCGGATCATTTCGATAATAAATGTTGCATCGCACTGTATTGCGGTTCAGCAGGCATCGCACGCGGTCAACACTCTGGTAATGTCCACGATCCAGCGCCTCGGCTATCCGCAATATGGCGGAGAGTTTTTCCACGATTTTTCGTTCATCCATTGCCAGAGCCATGTACGGCTCGTGACTTTTTTTTGGCATGCTGCGCCGATGATAGCGGGCGGCAACCGCCATCAGGTCGATCTCCTGCGGTGAGAAGCCAGCCAGATCGCCATTTTTAATTAAATACCATGAGTGTTTATGGTGACCCGAATGTCCAATGTGCCAGCCGATATCATGCAGCAGGGCCGCGTATTGAAGCAATTCACGATAGCGCCGATCCAACTGATGCAATCGCTCAAGTTGATCAAATATCGCCACGGCCAATTTAGCGACCTGTACCCCGTGCGCTTCGTCAAAATTACACCGGCGTCCCAATTCGACCACATTGCGGCGACGCGGGTCCATAATTTCAACCGACAGCCGCACCTTGGGCCAATGCGTTTGCAGATAATCGATAATCATGCCTTCGCGCATGGCACGGTCGGATATGTCGAAACGATCTATCTTCAATTGATCAAATAAATATTCCACCAGCACGCATCCGGCTGTAATTTGGTAGGCCCGCGCCGGGTCAATCCCCGGGATGGATTCACGTTCCCGCAGAGGCATTTTGACAATTCGCCGAAAAATAATGTCAAAATCGTCGCGTGTAATCACGCTGGCCACGCGGCCGCGTGCCGCTTCCTGCCCGTGCAATGCCGCGCACATCGAGGCAATATTTTCCATTGTGCCGGAGGTGCCCACAAACTGTTGCGGATCGGTGGCCTTAATCCGTCGCACCAGTGGCGATAGAATCTTATGGATATGCTTTTTCAGTTTTTTGATTTGCGCTTTGCTTGGTGGGTCCGCGGTCAAAAACGTCTGCGTCAGACGGCTGGCACCCAATTTACGGCTTTCCAGCATGAGGGCCTTGTCATACTGGGCGAGGATAAATTCCGCCGAGCCGCCACCAATGTCCACCACCAGCGCTGAACCGAGTTCAAAATTGATTGCCTGGCGAACCGCGAGATAAATAAGCCGCGCCTCTTCCTGGCTGGAGATAATCCGCACTTCCAGGCCGAGTTGCTCTTTAGCCATCTGAACAAAATCGCCGCCGTTGACGCTTTCGCGGGCGGCACTGGTGGCAAATGCCAGCACCTGATCGCACTCAAAGCTCTGTGCCACCTTGAGATACCGCCCCAACACGGCCACCGTATGATTCATCGCCCCCCGCGTAAGGACGTGTTTGACCAAAGCATCGCGGCCCAACTGGGTCAGTTCCTTCTGCGAGCTTAACGTGCGAAACGCCAACGCAGCGGTAACTTCCACGATGACCATATGAAGCGAATTGGTTCCAATGTCGATGGCGCAGAGCCGCAATCCATGGGGGCTGTTCAATTTCTGCGATATCGCCGCCGGTGCTGCTTCGCCGGAGCGGGCAACCTTCGGCCCGGACTGAACACCTTTCGACCGGTGCCGGTTTATGGTCTTAACAATTGCGCGGGACTTTCGCATCAGGCATGATTATGCTGGCCGGTTTGTAAGTTGTCTAACCACTTTGGACGGCCATATGTCTGCCACGCCAAAACCGCGATCGTTTGCCAGGGTAAAATCTGCCCAGGAAACTCCCACCGATATATCCGCCAACCTGCATCTTTTTACGGACGCGGCAATGAAGCACGTGGCCGATTATTTTTATCGACGGCTTTCGCTCATGCGAGGCCATCTGCTTGCGACAAGGTCAAATCCCACGCCCCGCGAGATTCATGATTTACGGGTCGCCACCCGTCGGACCACCGAGGCCATTGCCATCCTCTCCCATACGGGCGATATTCCCGCCAGCGATGCCAGGTATTGTCTTAAGCGCCTGCGGAAATTCCGTCGCGCCGCTGGTGCCATACGCGATGCGGACGTCTGCCTGCAAAGGCTTGAACATGCAGGCTTCCCCGCAACAGGCGCAGCGATGGTAAAAAATCGCCAACTGGCCAAATCACTGGCACTGCAGCGGCGTTCGGCCATCGCAAGGCTCAATCACCAATTGCGGTTGGCGACCTCCGATACCGTGCTGCACCGATGGATTGATCATGCCCGCACATTGCACCTGCAGCTTGATTCACAATCACTACAAAGCGCGTTAAAAAGACGCCTCGCCTTTCATCAGCGGCGATTCGACCGCCGCTCCTGCCGGGCTGAAAACCGACCGACACCGCACCACATTCATCGCGCCCGGATTGCCGCCAAGCAATGGCGTTATCTGCTGGAATTGATTCATGATATCCACGCCGCACCGGTGCCAATGCTTAACACTGCGATTGATAAGCTAAAAACTTTTCAAAAGGCCGCTGGCGACTTACAGGATGCCGTGAGTTTTCAGTCACTTTTCAATGATGCCCGCCCCACAAGCCGGTCGACGGCACCAATTCAGAAACTTGCCCGGCAGGCACTCATCGCCATGAAGTCTGTACCGTGAACGGCGCCGCATCGGCTGCGAATGCCACATCCCGCGGACAGACCAACCCATGCATGGGTTATTTATCTCTCACCGGCGACTTTTCCGGCGGAGCATCAACGCGCTGCTTGATGGCTGCAATCGCCTGCATCATTTCATCTGCGATCCGCCGCAGATGTTGGCGCGAAGGCGTCTGACCAGTTGGGGTATCAAATTGAATCGGCTTGCCAAAATGTACCACCACCCGGGCGGGACGTAATAAATCCTTCAGAATAGATTCATGAGGCCGGGTCCCGGAAATGTATACCGGCACAACGGGCGCACCGGTGCGGGCGGCAAGCATCGCGACGCCCAATCGGGCCTCCCGGAGATGATGGTCCGGGCCGATTGACCCTTCAGGAAACAGCCCCAAGACCGCTCCGCTTTCCAAGGCCCGCATCGCCTGCCGCAGAGAGCTAGCGCCCGTGCCCTGACGATTGACCGCAATGCATCCCAATAATTTCAGAAGCCGATGGAGCAGCGGCAATCGAAAATATTCATCGGCGATCATAAACCGCACCACCCGCCGCTTGCTGCTGATGGCTATCGCCAGTGAATCAAGGGCACTGGAATGATTACCCACCACAATCGCCGGCCCCCGTACCGGAATGCGGCAGGCGGTGGCCCGATGCCAGCGGTGATATACCTGCATGTACGCGGTCACCACCCGTCGGGCGGCGGCAACCGGCAATGGCAGTGGCTGGCGGCGATAATAGATCACCAGTAATAATATGCCGATGGCCAGTATGAATGTGCCAACGCCTAGAATGATCGACATTAAAAAGGCATCCACCCGGGGCCAGAAGGCAATCGGCACGGTGGGCAGCAGAAGCCCAAAAGTGGTGAGCAAATCGCGGGCCCCCATCACCCGGCCCCGCACCCAGTCGGGTACCAGCCGCTGCAGCAGAGTATCGACTGTGATGAACATCACCGCACCGAATGATGCACTTAGCGTAAGCCACAACAGAAATGTTTCCCAATGCGACGCCTGGCTGGCCATCAGGATGCCCGCACCAATTGCCACTGTCGCCCAACCGATCCCCACCTCTTTGGGTATGCCATTGCGCGAGCGGCTGACGGCGGCGGCACCCACAATCATGCCAATGCCCGCCACCCCCATGAAATACGCAAAGTCGCTGGCTGTCAGATGGAACCGCGATGTGACAATCGCCGGCATGCAATTGAGTATTACCGAACTGGCCGTGAAAAACAGCACCTCAAGCGTGATCGCCTGTGCAGGATGCTTATGGCAACGCAAATAGTGGTAGGCACTGGTTAATTCCCGGATAAGTCCCGGATGGGTCTGGCCTTTTATCGGTTCCGGGCGGTCCATACCCGGCTGGAGCCGCATGGAAAACACCGCCGTTGCAGAAAGCAGATATGTTGCAGCATCGGCATACATGGCCACCTGAAGCCCAAAGTGCCAGTAGTCGCCAAGCGTAATCAGCGCCCCGCCAAGCACAAAGCCCGCCAACGTACTGATCGTGCCCGCCACCGACAGCAGGGAATTGGCCTGCAGCAATTCACGGGGGTGCACCAGATTGGGTATGATCGCCGCCCGCGCTGGCGAAAATATCTCGCCAAAACTGGATAAAATCACTTCTGAGCCAAAAAGCAGCACCAGCAGTTCCCACACCGGCAGACTGCTGTGATAGGCGGCCACCAGCAGAACAGTTCGCGCGATAATGACGATAACAAAGCGCGTCAAATCGCAGCCGATCATCACCCAGCGCCTTGGCAGCCGGTCTGAAATGGCACCGCCGATCGGAGCGAGCAGCAAAAACGGAATAAACATGGCAATGTTCAGTTGGGCGGAATGCTGGGCGCTTTCGGTTTTGTCGTGCAGGATCACGTAGCACATCAGCGCCAGCATGACCAGATAGTGAATCCGATCACCCACCACCGATACGACATAGGCTATCGCCAGCAGGAAAAAATTGCGGTTACGCCATAGTGGCGGGAAATGCATCAGCAGAGGTGTATCATCCGCCGTTGATTGTGCCTCAACGGATTGCTTCATCACGTCTTAAATTCCTGCAACAGTCTACCACCGTCTGCCGCCACGCAGATCTCCGATGAAGTTATATCACAGGCGGCCCGTTCATGGCAGCGGATTGTTCACCGCCCCTTTTGCAACTGCCGCCCGCAAATCTGTGGCAATACC
>JAKAYZ010000258.1 GCA_021816165.1 Planctomycetota bacterium
AGCACCTTGCGAATTTTATCGTCGGGGTAATCGACGGGTTCTTCACCGTTGCGCCGACGCAGATAGGGATGCACCATATCTCCGACGATCGGCCCCGGACGCACAATGGCTACTTCAATAACCAGATCATAATAGCAGCGGGGCTTAAGGCGGGGCAGCATGGTCATTTGGGCCCGGCTTTCCACCTGAAATACACCGATGGAATCGGCCCGGCAAAGCATGTCGTAAACCGCCGGGTCTTCTGCGGGAATGGTGTGAAGTTGCAGATCGCCCTTGTGTCCGGCGGCGATGCGCCCCTGATTGACAAGATCAATCCCACGGCGAATGGCGCTGAGCATACCCAAAGCCAGAACATCCACCTTCAGCATACCCATGGCGTCGATATCGTCTTTGTCCCATTCAATAATGGTGCGTCCCGGCATGGCGGTGTTTTCAATCGGAACGCAATGATGCAGCGGCCCGGCGGTGATAATAAACCCGCCCACATGCTGCGATAAATGTCTGGGAAAGCCCTGTATCTCCTTCGCCAGTGCGGTAAGTTCCTGCATGGTGGGATTGGCGGGATCGAGCCCGATTTCACGCAGTTGGCGGGGGGCAATCACTCCCTTTTCCCACCAATCGGCAGCACTGGCCAGCCTATCAACGCCATCAAGGGAAAGCCCCAGGGCCTTGCCCACATCACGCAGGGCGCTGCGGCGGCGGTAGGTGATGACTTCCGCCGTCAGGGCCACTCGATCTGAACCATATTTGCGGTACAGGTAATCAATCACCTCCGGTCGCCGTTGGTGCTCAAAATCAATATCGATATCGGGTGGCTCATTACGCTGGCGACTGATGAACCGCTCCACCAGCAGGTCGACACGGGTTGGGTCCACTGCGGTAATGCCCAGACAATAGCAGACGGCAGAGTTGGCTGCCGCCCCTCTCCCTTGGCACAGAATTCCCCGCGACCGGGCAAAGCGAACCATATCGTCCACAGTGAGAAAATACGCGGCGTAGTTCAGATCGCGGATGATTTCAAATTCATGCTCCAGCCGCCGATTGACATCCTCCGGCACGCCATCCGGATAGCGCTGCCGGGCACCTTGACGGGTAAGATCAATAAGATGGTTCATCATGGTTTGGCCGGGGGGGGATAGTTCTGACGGATATTGATATTTTATTTGATCAAGGGAAAAAGCCAGTGCACGATCGGCGATTTCCACCGTACGATGGACGGCCCGGGGCATATCTGCAAAGAGATGGAGCATCTCGGATGGGCTTTTAATATGCCGCTCGGCATTGGCGGCAAGGTGCCATCCGGCCTGTGACCGCGCTGTACCCAGACGAATGCAGGTGAGCACGTCCTGCAAAGCCTGACGGCGCGGCAGATGATAATGCACATCATTGACGGCCACCGGGGGTATCTGCATCTGCTCCGCCCAGCGCCGGATAACGCCTTCCCGATAGGCATCATGCGGGCCGTAGGTGCGGGTAATCGCCAGCGAAAGTCGGTCATCGTCAAAAGCCGCTCGAAGCCGGACAAGGATATCCGCGAAGTCTCCGGCAGGTACGGGCGGAGGCACGGCGATGGCCAGCAACTGGCTGCTGAATTCCAGCAGATCATCAATGGTCAGAGAGCATTTTCCCTTGATGGTGCGGCGTTTGCCGCGTGTGAGCAACTGGCACAAATTGGCATAACCGGCGAGCGAAACAGGGTAAAGTAATACGGAAATTGAAGATAATTGAGCTTCCACCCAAGGGGCATCGGGCCGGGTTGACGGTGGGGCTGCCTGAATTTGCAGGTGCGAACCGATCACCAGCGGTATATGCACTTCGCGTGCGGCACAGTAAGCCCTCACCACGCCGGCCAGAGTGTTGATATCGGTGATAGCGATGGCGTGCAGGCCTGCTTCCGCGGCGCGCTGAATTAATTCTTCAGGATGGCTGGCACCGCGCAAAAATGAAAAATTACTGGCCACCTGCAGTTCCGCATAAGGCCCGGTCGGCGGGCGGGTGGAGAGTGTTGCCATCAGTGGCTTGCACCGTGGTACGGGTAATTCCGGCATGGAAGTTCACCCCCACAATCCGTGGACAAGCCAGCGGTCTTCTTCCAGTGCGTGGTAAACCCATAACCAGCGGCCATCCTCCAACTGCAATTTGAAATAATCACGTGTGTGCTGACTGATCAGCGTACGGTGCGTAACGATGCGTTCCGGGCCGGTGTGGCTGATGACCGCATAATTACCGTGACGCCAGCGAAGACGATGCGGCGGATGATCCGGCTGCAGGGCCACACATTGCGCCGGTTCGGGCTTATCGAACACAATGGAGGGCCGGTCCAATGGTGGCCATGGTACGCGAAGGGAAGTGGAATCACACTGGGCCGAGGTGAGTATCGGCTCCTTGCGGCAGGTGCATTCGGGGATATGCGAGGCTTCCGGAGCGGACAGCCATAGACGCCGCCCACCCCATTGATTGATAAGCCGATCGAGAAGTTCGCGCATATCGTCAGGCTCGGCGGATGAAGCATGTATCCGGCTTATGTGAGTCTGCTGCGGCGTTACCGGCGAGGTTCGCACCGCGATTAACGCAACCGCCTCCACACCACTGCCAAGGTGCATGCGTTCCAGACAGGGACGAAGGACAGTCCACATGCGGTGCGGATTTTGAATGGGACGTCCGAAGGACATTTTTTTTATATTAGATTCATGATGGGGACGGGTGAGCACCATATCCAGCTCATCAGCACCTTGGTGCCGCTGCATTAACTGCTCTGCGAGCTGATGGACAAGCTGTTCCATGGCGGCGAGAATCACCTCGAGCCGGGTGGTTGGCCCGTCAAACGGCTGCGTAACGGATAACACCGGCCGGACGGTGAAGGGTTCCATATCCTCATGCACCTGTCCGAGGGATTGATCCATGCAGCGCAGTAAATGCGGGCCGAAACGTTCCAGCAGACTGTTGCGCTGTATATTAAATAAATGTTTAATTTGAATAATACCGACGGCATACAGATTCAGGCATATGTCATGGGCCAACCGCAGGGCCGCAATGGGCAGGGGGGCCAGCGCCTGCGGCAATTGCGCTGAATCAATTAAAGCTGCCGGTTCCGCACCGTAATGGGCCAGCGCCCAGGCACTGCCAATGGTGGGTGCTGCCGAAAGCCGGGCGGAAAAGCCCAATTCGTTCAGTGCCTGCCGGATGCGGCATAGTAAAACGCGACAGCCACCATGCAGATGTTCCGTACCCGATGCATCGATGAGCAGCCCGTGCGGGGAGGTGCAAAAACCCGCATCCACCTCATGCGGGGTCGGATCGATCATCACCCGCGGGGAAAAACGCCCTGCCCATTGGGCCAGTTTTTCCATGTTTTGCCGATAAATGTCCGGCTGCCAAGGATGTACCTCCGCCTGCGGGCATAGGGCGACGGCTTCGGAAATATCCATGGCAGGCGATACACCGGCGGCCATCGCCAATGGGCAGCAACGCGCCACATGCTGGCGCTGATTAACTTCCACCGAGATGATCATCGGGGGCAGGCGGCACGCTGATGCCGTGCGACGCTTACCCTGCCTGCGCCGGGATATACGACGGCGTATAAGATCGATCTCCCATTGCGGGAGATATATGCATATAACCCGCTCCATGTATCACCTCATAATTCCACGATGCTGTCCATTGATTGGTTTGCCGAGCCGTTCGTTTAGCCGTCAGTTCAATATTCCATTCTGGTTGACAGCCGGTTGATGGTCGCGGCCGGATATGCCAGCGTGCAGCCGCCCAGCAATGCCCGGAGGATTGGCACATGGGACGGGTTAAGCAGATACACACACGCCTCACTTCGGCGGCAAGTTGCAGTCGCCGCCCCACCGCCAGTGATATATCGCCCGTGGTGGATGCCACAATCAACCCCACAGCGGGACAACGGGCGGCCTGTATGATTCCATCCAGCCACTGTTCTTCGGAAAGCGGGTCAAAATAGATACTTTGCACTATACCGAAATGACTATCGCGCTTATGGCCACATCCGGCGGCCTGTAAAAAATACCATGCGGGCCAACAGCGGCGACCAACCCATAGTGCATATTTGCCCGCGGCTATTTGAGAAGCCAGCGCGGCAAGCAAGGTGAGTGGCGGGTTCCAACCGGCCGATGCAGCGGTTGCAGTGTTTGATACGTGGGAGATATCTGAAGCGTCCGGGCTGAAAAATTCATGTACGCCACCGCTCGCGAGTTGAGCCAGCGGATCGATCGCATGAAAAGTGGCTGACGAAGCCCATGATGTGGACTGTTCCGTGTGCATATCGTCAGCGCGACGCAGATTCAAATCCGCTATCAGTGATTGAACAGGATGATTCATACGGCGGCCTCCCAATTTAAAAGTTAGGTATATGTTAGGTATTCAGGTTTTAAATGTCAAAGGGTTTAATCAAGCGTTTATCCGGCCGGAGGCATGGTCATCAGGGAAATGGCCGGATAACATACCGTGTTGAGATTTTGGCCGGGTAAATGAAGAAGAAACATCCCTTTTTAGACTATCTGGTGGCGGTACTGGCTCGCAGCGTTTCCATGCTGCTGGGGTTATTTCCCGTCAACGCGAATTTACGAACGGCCCGTACCGCCGGCACGGGGTGGTGGCTTATCAGTCGCAAACACCGTGACCGCGCCATGGAAAATCTCACCCGGTCTTTTCCCGATACCCCGCCGGAGACGTTGCGCATCATCGCCCGACAATCCATCGAGCATTTTTTTGAATTGGTCATTGATGTGCTGTTTTCCACTCGAACGATCAATCTGCAGCGATGGCATCGCTATGTGCATCTGGAACCCAGTGTGCGTGATGTGCTGGAACTGGCCATGCGCGACAGGGGTGCCACCATGGCTACCGGTGCTTATGCTAACTGGGAAGTGCTCGGCTACACCATGGCAACGCTGGGGTTTAAAACCTACAGTGTGGCCCGGCCG
>JAKAYZ010000259.1 GCA_021816165.1 Planctomycetota bacterium
TGGATGCGGTTTTGGCAAGCGTGCCGGCCAAGCCTGCGGTCTACGCGATGTTGGACCACACCCGTAAACCCATTTTGCTTGCCAGTACCGCCAATTTGCGATTGGGGTTGCTGCGTCGCTGTGCCCCGCCATCTGCCGAAGAATCGCATGTACGCCGCACCGACTATCGCCAGATCACGCGTTGGGTTGATTACCGCCGAGTCAGCAGCACCTTTGCGTCCAATTTATGGTATTTACGAGCGGCGCGGCTGCTATATCCGGATCGGTACCGCAAAATGCTGGGGTGGAAAATGGCCTGGGGTGTTGCGGTGGACACGCAAGCGGAGTTTCCGCAATTGCTGGCCATGCCCGCCGTCCGTGATCCGACCGGCCAATGGCTGGGGCCGTTTCCCGATTCGAACAGTGCCCGCCTGGCCATACACGTGCTGGAAGACACCTTCGACTTGTGTCGGTATTATGAGGTCCTGCGAGAGACCCCGCATGGCAAACCCTGCGCCTACAAGCAAATGGGTAAATGCCCGGCCCCCTGCGATGGCACGACAACCATGACAGAGTATCGCCAGAGCGTCCGCAGGGCGGTGGAGTTTCTGGCGGGACGTGAGGCCCATTCGGGCACCGATGAGATTGCCGCGGCGGTGGTTCGCCAGACCTGGTGGGAAGCGCAGCAACTGCAGATGCGCAGCGCTGCGGCCAAGCTCGACTTTCTGGCCGCCGCACGAATCAAATCCCGCATCAACTCCGCGGCCCGTCTTTCCGGGGAAAAATTTGCACACGTTCACCGTTTGGCCAGGCTTAAATTTCTGATCCTCCAGCCCGGGGGAACTGCATCATGGATTGAACCATTTTTCTTTCAGGGTGGAAAAATTGTTGCCGGCCAGCCGGTGCAGAAAAAGCAGATCCACGACGCGCTTGCCAACTGGTGCCAGCAGATCAACGCGCCGCTGCCCGCCGCAGACGATTCCAGTGATGATCCGGCAGATCTGGTAAGCCTGCTGTGCTATCATCTGTTCCGATCTCGCGATTCCGGCCTGTACATTGCCGCTCATGAGCCTTTGCAGGTGCAGGCGCTGGGAGATCGGCTGAACACCTGGTGGGCGCAAAAGGCGCGTTCTTCGGATAACATGGAACAATCTTCGGATTCGGCCATGGCGCTGGATTCCAAGCCGACCGCCGGCCAGCCACGCTTGCCGATAAATCAGGACGGCTGAAACCGTCCGCCTCATGGAAGGGGCACATGGTGAAAACGTCTAGAGCTAACCCCGGCCCATCCGCTGCCCCAGTCTCGGCGGCGGGCGACGCTATCGGCGGTGTAAGGCCCGAAGATCTTGCGGCCATCGATCAATTTTGTCTGTACGTGGATACAGAACTGGGATTGTCGGCCAATACGCTTTCGGCCTATCGCGCCGATCTGACCGATTTTGCCATATTCTGTGCGGGCCATGCCGGCAAACGCATGATCGAGACGGATGATCGTGGGGTATCAGCCTATCTGCGGCACCTGGGGGAAGATCGTCACATGCAGTCATCAAGCGTGCTACGACATATTGCGTCCATGAAAATGTTTTATCGCTTTGCGATGGCCCGCGGCATCTGCACCACCAACCCGACGGACCTGCTGGAAACCGCGCATGTATGGCGCAAACTGCCCGACGTGCTGGCCCGGGGACAAATGGACAAGTTGCTTCAGGCGGTCCAGCCCGGCCATCCGCTGGCTTTGCGCGATCAGGCTATTGTCGAGCTGTTCTATGCCTGCGGATTACGGGCCTCGGAATTGGCAGATCTGACTTTGGGCGATGTGCATTGGGATCTCGGGGTGATCCGGGTTATCGGCAAGGGCCGCAAAGAGCGCATTATTCCCGTAGGCCTTCCGGCACTGCAGGCTCTGGAAAAGTATGTGCGGGATTTGCGCCCGAGACTTTTGGCCGTAAAAGGGTACCGGACGGAGCGTGTATTTTTATCGCGGTCCGGACGGCCAATCAACCGGATTGTTTTGTGGCAACGCCTGGGACAAATCGCGCAGGCGGGCGGATTGCGGCATATTCATCCGCATACGCTGCGTCATACGTTTGCCACGCATCTGCTCTCCGGTGGGGCGGATTTGCGGGTGGTGCAGGAACTGCTGGGCCATTCCAATGTGGGCACCACGCAATTGTACACCCATGTGGATGCAGACCGGCTGAAGGCCGTGCATTTAAAGCACCACCCCCGCCCGTGAGCCAAAACGTTCAGCGTAACCTGATGGGACCGGCATGGTTTGAGGAGTCTAGATTATGAAAATTGCCATTATCGGCAGCAGCGGTCAGTTGGGGCATGATCTTATGCGGATATTGCCTGCTGCAGGGCTGGAAACGATTGGATTTTCGGGACGCTTGGAATTGGATATCGGCAACGCCACCGCGGTGGAATCCATGCTGGACCGCCACCACCCGGATGCGGTGATTAACACGGCCGCCTTCCACCACGTGGATTTATGTGAAAGTCGGCCGGATGAAGCCTGGAAAATCAACGCGGTGGCGGTTCGCGATGCCGCCAAGGCCTGCCAGAAACGCAGGATTATATGGATGCAAATTGGTACGGATTATGTTGCCGAAGGCTGGCCCGCTTGCCAACCCATTCCCGAAACCGCAGCCGTTTGTCCTAAAAGCATTTATGCCACCAGTCGATTTGCCGGCGATTGCTTAACGCTGGCCCATGCCCCCGAATATGGTTATGTGGTGCGAACCTGCGGCCTCTTTGGTATCGCCGGCTGCAAACTTAAGGGTGGCCTGAATTTTGTGGATACCATGATTGCCGCAGCCAAGGCTGGCAAGCCGCTGCGGGTGGTCAGTGATCAGATTGTGGCACCCACCGCCACCGATATTTTATCGCGCCAACTCGCGGCCCTGCTGGAACATCAACCTGGGCCGGGACTGTATCATGCCGTGTCGCACGGACAGTGCAGTTGGCATGAATTTGCACAAACCGCCCTGCACATGGCTGGATTAAAGGAGACTATTGAGCCGGTCAGCAGCGAGGCGTTTGCCGCCGCCGCCATCCGGCCGCGCTATTCCGTTTTGGATAATGCCCGTCTGCGTGCCGTGAGCCTGGATCTGATGGAAGATTGGCAAAAAAGTCTGCAGCGCTACATTGCCGCCAAATATCCGCCGGCGCTTTGAGCTTCCGCGCTTGTCTTAAAGCCGGCAGCCGGGTATTTTTAGGCTTGGCAGAGCGGTTGCGTGGCTGTGCCGCTCGTGTGGAAATTGGACTCTTACTGCCGGGAGCTTTTTGTGGATGAATCGCAATTATCACAATCTTTAAGGCCGGGCCAGCGAACCTTGGTTTACGCTCCCGGTTCCATCGTGCGCGTTACGGAGCAAATTTCCAGGCGGACCCAATCTCATGCCATAGCCGTTACCGGCCGGGTGCTGCGTCAGGAACGCCAGGAATCCGGCAGTTGGTTTGCGCGCAATAAAGGCCACCGACTCTGGTTAGACCGATTGATTATCGAAAAGGACGATGGGGAGCAATTGGTGTTGAACCTGGATGATTACACGCACATTGAGTTGCTGCACGGTCCGCGGCCTAAGGATGGCCCGACGCCCATGATCGAACCGGCCCAAGATCGCACGGGGTCGCTCACGTAAATCATCTCCCATTTCTGCATCGCTGCACCGGTCCCTCGGTGGCACGCTGGCCTTATCCGCCCCCGTCCGGTTACAATCTCGCCATGAAAATCGCCCCGAGATTCAAGATGGACGTTTCGAATTACCGCCATGTTCTGGCCGCCATTATTGTTGGCGCAGCCACCGTCGGCCTTCCGGGCTGTGTGGAAAGGTCCATCACCGTGGTCACCAGCCCGCAACATGCGGTGGTGTACTTAAACGATGTTGAGGTGGGGCGCAGCCCATGCAAGGTTCCGTTTGAATGGTATGGTGATTACAGCGTGCGCCTTCGGGCTAAAAAAAATCTGGGCACCGCCGCCGATCCACACTGGGTCTACTATTACCTGCACACCCATCGCACGGCCCACGCGCCATGGTTCCAATGGATCGGGCCGGACCTTTTTGCGGCGCTTATTCCGGTTCATTTTAAGGATGATAAAATCTGGGCATTTATCGTGCCACCCGTGGCGCAGCAGACTAGCGCCGATCTGATTAAAAACGCCGAGCATCTGAAAGCCCAAATGCCCCCACCTCCAGCTGCTGCGCGGCCATCCCCGCCCGCCCCAACACGGTGAAGGATTCACCTGCCGATGCAGGGCCGCCCGCTTTATGACGTGGTACGACCTTGGCGGCCAGGTGCTGCCGGGCCAACTCGAATTTGTCACCGCTTTGCCTATCCGCACCAACTGCGAGCGCCTGAACTTTATCGGATGCGGAAATTGGCACGTATTGCGTCCGAAAACCACCGTTTTGCCGTTGGCAACGTCCCAATTGCGTTATCATTGCAGAAAATACCACCGGCCACACGATGAAGGAACACGGGGCATCACCGCGGCACTTCAGCGGCGATTTCATCAGCGTGATTGGCAAGCCCCGAATTGGTAGCAGGGAGCTGTCAAATGGAACTCTTGGGTACGAACGGCTCGGAAGGAATTGTGGGCGATGAATAAGAATCGCAAAGCCTTTACGCTTCTGGAATTGCTGGTGGTCATGGCCATCATCGCGGTTTTGATCGCCCTGCTGTTACCGGGCCTGGCTCAGGTGCGGCAGGCGGCTAATCAGGCCGCGTGTACCGCCAACTTAAGCACATGGGGCGATGTGGCCCTGGCGTATGCCACGGATCACCAGGGATTGTTTCCCACGGCCTATGGCTACGGGCAAGGGGCAATTTCGGGGATGGGCGGATCCTCCCCGATTGTTTATCCAATGGCCTTGAATCTGGATTCCAACGATCAAAACAATGAGTTTCACGGTTCCCAATGGCTTAATTATGGCACACCGTATTCAACATTTCTG
>JAKAYZ010000260.1 GCA_021816165.1 Planctomycetota bacterium
ACGGAATAGCTATCCTCGCTTTCCCCGTCGCGCGTAGCGAGCATCGCGTACCGCAATTGGGGTAAAATATTATCGAATCCGGGTCGGCGGTCGCTGGAACCAGAACAGATCGCATCAAGCAGGGAATCGGCCCATCTTCTCGCGCCTCCATTTTCATCATCTCTATCCCGCCTGATGTTTCTGGCGATATGGTAGGCTAAACGCGCCGCAGCCACACCCCCGGACGTGGGTCTGCCTGGGGCACCTGCGCTGCCAACCTGCGGCGACAGCATCTCGTATATTTTGCGGACGGATGTGGGCGAAATTTGTTTTTGTTCAATCCAAAGCACCAAGTTTTTCGCCGCTCCCACCGTGTCTGAGTGATCCTTCCATTTCCATAATCCGCCCATCGCGGCGAGTTGTGATTTCGGCTTGTCATACCCAATGGCAGGTTGGGTTTTTGCCGTAATCAACGCCTCTTCGGCCTCGTGTGCGAGCGTGCGCACCGGCCGCGTCGGCTTTCCAATCGCCAAGCCGGCACTGAGGGTCAGTGAATCTTCCGCAAAATGTTTTGAGAGGAGTTTCGCGAAGTGCTCGCTGAAGTCGAGCAACATTGACCATGGGCCGGCAAGGAACATGTCATCACCGCCGGAAAATACACAATATACCCAACGCCATTCCGGTTTCTGCAATTCCGTTCGCAGGCCGTCGGTGAAGAAGGTGTGAAGGCGTCTGCTGAGTTCGCGGACGGGATCCAAGTCCACGGCGCCCGACATCTTTTTTCTTATCGCGAGGCCAAGGCCGTCGACGTCGGCCTTTAAGACTCCAAGCATCGCGGCTCCCTTTGATTCGCCCGCCAACTCCCGGAACTCGATTGGCACCCCATCTGCGGTTTGCGGGATATGCGCCAGTGGGGCCGGGATTGTTCCAATGCCTGGAATATATGGCTGCGACTCCGCACCGCCACCAGCCAGCTTGCTCAACGCGACCGTTCCCTTCGGAGGATTTGGGACAGATCCATCGCCGCTGGAAAGCGACAATCCAAGAATGTCTGTAATTGCTCCTGGGGGTTTTACGCCGCCGCCCACGATGTATAGCCAACGCTTGGTTGCTGGGGAGCGGCCGAATTCTCGGTCCATCTCCACGGCTCTGTCCATCGGGATTGCATTCGGAATGCACAGCCTTCTTTCGCACCAAGACCCGCCTTTGGCAGTCGCGCCCGTAAATGCGTTAAACTTGGCCCTGTGCAGCTTCTTCATTGCATGTTCATATTGCTCCCGCAGGGACCCCGCGCAGGATTCGCCCGCAGAGAAACGCAACCTTCCCCCCGTGCACCGCAACAGCCAATCCTCAATTTCCATAACAATCTTTGCGGTATGGTCGCTAGATCCCTCATCCAGAACCGCCGCAAACTTACCCGCCGCGCAGAAAATGAGGTTATCCCGCGCTACCCCGCCTGCGGCGCAGATGCGCAGAGCCGCGCACTCCGCGATGAGTTGTATTTTTGCCGATCGCGCCCTGAGAATACGGGCCTGCCCACCTCCCGTATGTGGGATATCGAGCAGGTAATCTTGGATCCCGGATATGGCACCGACGAAGATCATAATCCTGATCCTCCCTTTCCCGCCCCAACCGGCAAGAACAGCCCCAGCCCGTAATGCGCGTTATGCCCCAGCGCCAGCGGCCCGCGCACCGGGCCGGCGAAGCGCACCGAGAAATAGCCGCAGTAACGCGTGCCGCCGTTATCCGCGCGCCGCACGCGCGACCGCGTGAATTTACCTGCCGGGGCACCGCCTGATTGCGGATGGCAAAATATTCCGTCCCGCAGAAGCGGTTCTATGGTCACAACTTTTGGCTCGTTGTGCCGCTGGCAGAATTTTGCTAACTGAATCGTCAAATCCGACAGTAAAAATTCCACCCGCGATCCCGCCTGGGCGCCACGGACTTTGGCAAATCGCGTCGCCACATACGGCGTAACCGATTCCCAGCGGTCTGCCATGGCCAGCGGCCCACAGCCGATTTCATTGGCCTGACCGATACCGGCAAGTTCCAGATTCAGATTACTTTCCCCATGAGGCAGGCGCAGAAAGCTCAAACCACCCAGCGCCGCCTGGTGCGCAGCGTCGAATTCGCCAGCGGCATACACCGTGAGGTGATCCAGTAAACCGTCCCCATCTTCATCGGTGGGTAAGTAGTAGGCATGGTTGTGGCCCTCCAACGGCGAGCCCGTTTCATCCTTCCCGGCGAACATGGCTGACCGGCCCCGGCTGCCATCAGGTTGGAGAAATAGTGATCCATAAAGGCCCATCAGGGCGGCCCGGCAAAGCTCGGCAATCGGAAGGGTTTGCGTTACGTGCCGCCAAGCGGGGGCACCGGAAAGAATATATCGTGCGAAATCGACTCTGCGTGCCCAAGGCGCTACGCCGCGCGGCGGACGATCCACCGCCGCAGGCCGCAATTCGCGGTTGGGTGCATCCGGCAAGAGCGTTTGAATTCCCATCACAAAATCTCTGGAACTTCGTGCGGCAACCTGAAAATTATCACAGCCATGCAAGCTTACTTTTGATAGTCGTATCCTATTGGCTGATAAGAATATTCGCAAGCGCTTTCCGATAATTTGTCAAGCCAAAGTTAAAATGTCCGCTTCGGCGGGCCGTGGCGCGGCGCGTTTAAGGAAGTTGCCGGCCGCCCATGCGGAGTTATTGCCCGGCTTCGTGAGGGAGGAGAGGCGCAAGTCGCCCCGCCGGCGACGGAGGCGAGTCGTTTGATCGGCCCGCAGCCCAATTCGCCCGATCCGGTTTACCACGAATACTTCACGGTGTAGGTGATTACTTTTTTGCCGATGAGCGGTACGTCGGCGGTCCACGAGCGTCTCGCCTTTACCGCGCGCCTGCCACGGCCCGAGCGATCCGTGTAGGCGGCCTAAATATGGGCATTCCCGGCAGGGGCCGGTAGCGGAGTTTTCTGTTCCGGAATCCGCCATACCAGCCTCCATCCAAAATTAACCGCGGTTGTGGAGTTTGTTTTTTGTGTCAGTTTTGCCTCGATCCCGGCGATCAAGGCTTCGCGGCGCTGACCTACCGCATCTTGTGCTTAAATAACGCCTCACGCTCGGCCTGGCGCTGCGATTCCCGCGTTTTAATGAGTTTCTGGCCGGAGACAAACATTAGTTCCCCAATTTTCTGGAGGAGATCATCCTTCAAGGCGGTCGTCCCGAGCCGGAAGGCGGAATCGCCGAGCATTTCATGCCCCGCGAAACGCGCGGAAACGCGCGGTAATCACGCGGGCCAAGACCGCCGAGTTATGCCGGATCAGTGAGGATCAGGCCTGTCGCCTCCTGCGTAAAATGCGTGATTCCAAGGACTTGCAGCAGGAAGGGCGGGGACGTGGAGCATTTTACGTCGTGCGAAACACGCGGAAACGCGCGATAATCACGCGGTTTAGGTTGCGTCCGCGCGTTTTCGCGTGATTCCGGGAAACCATACCCCGAATCTGGAAATATCGTCACCTGTTACGGTTCACCTGAATCTGGTCGCATCTTTTTTTGAATTCATTTTATGTTACGGTGTAAGTACCCTCGAAAAGATAGATTCAATTGGATTGTCGATGCGACCGTGCTGCAAGTGTTCCGCCAGTCGCTCATTAGATTCCGTGCCCAAGGCTTAGGCCGGAATTCCAAGGGGTGAGGCAATGATTTTGACCAGGTTCCGCAATCAGAAGCAGTTGGCATTTTCCTCTTTTTGATCATAATCGTACTGATGGTGCCATATTGACTGAAAAAAAGAAACATTAAACAGCTACATTCAGGCGATGCCGCCTCTTTTATGCTGTCCGCAACTTTGATAGTATCTCCAAAGGCATCAGATCGAGGGTATCTGGGCAGAGAAAAAAGCATTGGAGTTCTGACTGCATGAACGACAAGCAACTACAAGCTCTGATTCGGGCCGGCGAATCGCTGACGGTGGAGTTCAAATCCGACCGGCAGCCACAGAACGACTCTGTGATTTATGAGGAAGTCGTGGCGATGGCCAACACCAGGGGCGGGACATTGCTCCTTGGAGTGGAAGATGACGGCACAGTTACCGGCGCGCGGCCGCGCCATGGCCACAACACCGATCCAAACAAGTTGCAGGCGGCGATCTTCAACAACACGGTTCCCAATGTGAACACACGAATCAGCGTGGTGCGCCATCTGCATGAACGGGTGATCGCGGTCGAGGTGGACACCTATCCCGAGCCGTGCGCTACGGCATCCGGTAAGTCCGTCCGACGGACAATCGGCGGTGACGGCAAGCCCCAAACCGTGCCGTATTATCCGCGCGACCAGCGATCCCGCCGCACCGATATGGGGCTGCTTGACTTCTCGGCGCAGGTTGTTGAAAACGCCACAATGGACAGTCTCGATCCCCTTGAGTTCGAGCGTCTGCGCCAAACGATCGCCCGACTTCACGGGGATCAGGCGTTGCTCCGACTGCCGAACGGTGAGCTGGCCAAGGCCTTGCGACTGGTGGAGACCCGCACGGATGGAAGCATTGCGCCCAATATCGCCGGGCTGCTCTTGCTGGGCCGGGAGCCGGCCATCCAATCCCTTCTGCCGACGCACAAGCTCCATTTCCAGGTGCTCGACGCTCAAGGCAACGTCAAGGTCAACGACATTTTCACTATTCCACTGATTCGTCTTCTCGCGGAGGTGGATGCACGCTTCTCCGCCCGTAACGAAGAACGAGAGGTGCTCGTGAGCATGTTCCGGTTGCCAGTGCCGGATTATTCTCCCGACGGCTTCCGTGAGGCCGTAAACAATGCCGTACTGCACCGGGATTACACCCGGCTGGACGATATCTACATTCAATGGCAGCCCGACCATTTGTTGATCACCAGCCCGGGAGGTCTGCCGGAGGGCGTCACGCTGGACAACCTGCTGGTCCACGAACCCAAGCCGCGAAATCCC
>JAKAYZ010000261.1 GCA_021816165.1 Planctomycetota bacterium
CCGTGGCGATGCGCGACGCCCATGCCACCATGCAGACACTGCTGCGGCTTCATACGCTGGGCATTTTGATAGATGTCGACGATTTTGGAACCGGCTATTCCTCGCTCAGCTACCTGCATCGCATGCAGGTCAATTCACTGAAGATTGACCGCAGCTTTGTCGGTTCGATGGCGGATGACAATGTAAGTCGTTCCATTGTTCAGGCGATTATTGTTCTGGCCCACTCCCTGGGCGTAAGTGTAATCGCCGAAGGGGTGGAAAAGCCGGAAATCCTCCATCTGACCAGTGCGATGGGCTGCGACTTTTATCAGGGATATTTCCTGTCGCGGCCGATGGACGCCGCGGATGCCACCCGGTTTCTCGAAACAGCCAGACCCAACAACCGCAACGTGCAGCAATCCGCGGAGCGGCTTTCCAAACCCAACGCCGCATGACCACACCCGTCGGGCGGACCTCGTGTCCGCTGCGGGAACCGGGCCGGAAAACCATGGGGCCGTAACCCGATCCGGGATTCGCGCCACACCGGCGAGGTCCCCTGGATCACCATGCCCGCGGTACGCCGATACACGCACAATATTCGTCCACCGTCACCGACTCCTTGCTCTCAGCGGGCCGGGCCCGTTGTTATAGGTGAATTGCTGCCATTGCTACACGGCGACTGGCCTACCCCCATCGGGTGGTTTCACTGATTCAGCAAAATCAGCGTGGTTATAGAGTAGTTCAGAGACGGATCGGGTAAGCCGACGGACTTTGTGAAATTCGGCACGAACCGTTGCCAACCTGCCGGGCACGTTCCCGGTTGTCTCATACGGAGAACTGCTTTATGCCGGAAACGCAAGCACAAGCTGATCTCCTGCGAGCGTGCAGGTGGAACCTCCGCGGGCAAATTCAAGGCGTCGGATTTCGGCCGTTTGTATTCCGGCTTGCGAAGCGATTTTGCATGGCCGGGTCGATATGGAACAATTCGCAGGGGGTGATAATCGAGGCACAAGGCACTCCGAAGGCAATTGAACAATTCAGCAGCGCCCTGCATGCGGAATTGCCGCTGCTGGCGCATATAGACACGTGCACCATGGACTACATTTCCCCGCATCCGGACTGGAGAGATTTTCGCATCGTGCCTTCTTCACCGATGGCCCAGAGCACGGCCGAAGCGCTCACGCGTGCACGCATTACCGTGGATACGGCCGTGTGCGCGGATTGTCTGCGGGAAATGCACGACATCGCGGATCGGCGCCACGGCTACGGACTCATCAATTGCACACAGTGTGGTCCGCGTTACAGCATTATCCGCGAAATACCTTACGATCGGCCCAATACTTCCATGCGCGAATTCCCGCTTTGCGGCCCATGCGTGGCGGAATATGCCGATCCGGGCAACCGCCGGTTTCATGCGCAACCCACCGCCTGTGTGCAATGCGGACCACAGGTACAACTGCTTCTGCCGGACGGACGCCCAACCGCCCATGACCCAATTGCGGCGGCGGCCAGTGCCCTGGCTGCCGGCAAAATTGTTGCAATAAAAGGAATCGGCGGCTTTCATCTTGCGGTCCGGGCCGATCTTGATTCCGCCGTTCAAAAGCTTCGTCAAGCGAAACATCGCGACGCCAAGCCCTTTGCCGTCATGTGCGCCGATATTGCGGCGGCCAGGCAGTTGGTGCACCTGACCACCGCCGGCTGGCAACTGCTTACCGATCCGGCGGCGCCCATCGTCATCGGACGGCAGATTTCCGGCGCCGCCGTGGCCGCCGGCGTGGCGCCGGGCACGGGCACGCTAGGTGTCATGCTTGCCTATTCGCCCCTGCATCACCTGCTGTTCGACGCCCTGGCGGATTTCCCCGTGCCACACCGGTATCTGGTCATGACCAGCGGCAATGTGCAGGACGAGCCGCTGGTCATTGATGCGGCCGACGCGGTCACACGCTTAGGTCCCATGGTGGATGCGCTACTTATCCACAACCGGCCGATTGTCCGTTCTGTGGACGATTCCGTATTTGTCGATATGAAATCCGCCCCACCCCTGCCGGTCCGCAGATCACGCGGCTATGTGCCCGCACCGCTGCATTTGCCGATCAGCGCCAACTCGCCGGGACTCTGCATGGGCGCGGAGTTAAAGAATACCGTTGCGCTGGTCAACGGCGGCCATTTGGTGCTCAGTCAACATCTTGGTGATTTGACCCATCCTCTGGCACGCGAGAATTTTATCCGCACGATTCAAGATTTCGAAAAACTATACAGCCAGTCACCGCGATGGATTGCCTGCGACCTGCACCCCATGTATGTCAGTTCGCAGTACGCCGCGGCACGCGGCCGTCGGCTGGGAATTCCGATTATTCGAGTTCAGCATCATCATGCCCACGCCGCCGCGCTGCTCGGCGAGCACCGCCTTGCCACGGATATTCTGGCGATCGTCTGCGACGGCTCCGGATTAGGTCCCGAAGGTCAGGCGTGGGGGGGTGAACTTCTGCTGGCCGGACCTGTGTCATTCAAGCGGCTCGGCGGCCTGCGGCCCCTGCCGTTGGCCGGCGGCGACCGCGCCGCGCGTGATATACGGCGCTGTGCACTGGCCGCTTTGTATCAGGCCATGGGAACCGGCGCGGCCGCGGATTCTTCGGCCCGGGCATTGTTTGAATCCCCCGGCGATCTGCAAATGCTCATGAGCATGCTCGAACGCCGAATCGGCATCATTACCAGCAGCAGTGCGGGCCGCTATTTTGACGCGATTGCCGCCCTTCTCGGGCTGACGATGGAAAACAGTTTTGAAGCTCAGGCGGCACTGTCAGTGCAAGCCGCGGCTGACGTGGCCGCCGGCTGCGGCTCCCCGATGCTGACATCCGCCTGGGCTCTTGTTGATTCACCCGCCGAAACGCTCATTGACATGGCGCCTTTCTGGATTGGAACGATCCACGCCATAAGGACCGGCATTCCGGCAAGCAACATTGCCCGAAGTTTCCACGAAGCCATGGCCCAGGCTTGGCGGGCGCTTGCGGTCAAACAGGCCCGCATCATGGGCATCCAAACGGTCGGATTAACCGGTGGTGTCATGGCCAACAGCCTATTTGCCGATCGGCTTGCCGATCTGCTGGCGGAAGAGGGACTTACCGTTCTGCGGCATCGCCTGGCGCCGGCCGGCGACGGGGGCATTGCCTATGGGCAGGGAGTTGTCGCCGCCGCCCGAATGGCCCGCCATGCGCCGGCGGGCCTGGGGCAAAAATCAATCGGGAACCCCGGTCGGAGCGCCGATCGCCCAAATGTCAGAAACTGACAGGAGTATGCGCCATGTGTCTTGCGATACCGGCAAAACTGATCCGTTGCGAAGGCGATGACGGCGTCGTGGATCTTCACGGCATGCAACTACCGGTGAATCTGCAGCTCACTCCAGGCGTGCGCCCCGGCCAATGGCTGCTCATCCATGCCGGATTTTCAATTGAAACAATCGATCGGGCTGACGCGGTAAAGACATTCGCACTTGTAAAGGATCTACAGGACGCGAGCTGCGCCGGCAATGGAGTTCAACCATGACGCGACAAGCGGTCTTATCTCCCGGCATTACCGGTGATCGCCGATCGGCGCCACCGACCGGTCCGTATCCGGCTGACTCCGTGAAGAAAGATCTCGCGGAATTGGAACGGATCGCCGCACACATCGGCCGAGCACTTTCGTTCATGGAAGTATGCGGCACCCATACGATGAGCGCTTTTCGCTGCGGTCTGGCGGGCGTTCTTCCGGACAATATCCGCCTCATCAGCGGTCCCGGATGCCCCGTGTGTGTCACATCACAGGCGGATATAGATCAGATAATCGCCGCGGCACACATGCCGGATGTCATCTTGTGCACCTATGGGGATATGCTTCGTGTACCGGGGAGCCGCGGCAGCCTCGAATCCGCCAGAATGGCCGGGGCGGATGTCCGGGTGGTTTACAGCGCCATGCACGCGGTAACACTGGCCCAGTCGACAACCAGGCAGGTCATCTTCGCAGCCGTCGGCTTTGAGACCACTGCGCCGGCCACAGCCGCGGCCGTGATGGCGGCCAGGCGCCTTAATCTGAACAATTTTTCCGTGCTGACCAGCCACAAACGTATCATCCCGGCCATGTGCGCACTGCTCAGTTCGGCTCCGGTTGACGCGCCGTGCGTGGATGGTTTTTTGGCGCCCGGACACGTTTCGGTCATTATCGGCACGGCCGCTTATCTGCCGATCGTGCGCGACTTTCATAAATCCTGCGTCATCGGCGGATTTGAACCGCCGCAAATCATTAGCGCCTTGACGCAACTGGCGCAGTTGGCCGGGGAAAACAAAGCCGAGCTCCTCAATCATTACCCTGAGGCGGTCCGGCCGGAAGGCAATCTCGCGGCTCAACAACTTTTGAATACCGTTTTTGAGCCTGCCGCTGCGCGATGGCGGGGACTGGGCGTTATTGATCAAAGCGGGCTGATATTGCGCATGGAATACGCGGATTTTGACGCCCGTCGCCGGCATCAACTCTGCACCCCGGAAGACCACGAACCTCGCGGCTGCATCTGCGGCCGCGTCATCAGCGGCGCCGCCGCACCGGGTGAATGCCCGCTGTTCGGCTCCGCCTGCACGCCGGTAAATCCCATTGGCCCGTGCATGGTAAGTTCCGAAGGCACATGCAGTGCCTGGTTCAAATATCTTCCAAATCACGTGCATCCCAATCGCGGATGGTCGAATCAGGAGGTTTGCACATGACGGCCGACACTCCGTCACAGTCTGAGACACTCAACGGACAAGCGGCTGCATTCGCCGGCCGGCGGGGCCGCATTGCACTTGCCCATGGCGGCGGAGGGCAGCTGACGGACCAGTTGTTGCAGCACCATATACTTCCCAAGCTGAATAATACGGTGCTTGGCGACCTGCTGGATGCCGGCATCGTCGGCCGCAATCCGGGCCGCGTGGCTCTGAC
>JAKAYZ010000262.1 GCA_021816165.1 Planctomycetota bacterium
ATCAGCACAGTGGCTCCGGCCGACGTTAAAAAATTAACAATATTCTGCCACAGCAGAAGCCCCGCCAGAATATTGCCCGGGTGCTCCAGCCAGCGCTTTACGCGTATGGCCGACCGCTGCTGGCGCGATACCCGTAAGTCCAGCCGCAGGCCCGAGAGCGTGTAAAGGCCCGTCTCCATGCCGGTGAATATCACCGTCGCCGCCATACTGATCACCACCACCAGCAGCCAGAACCAACTTGATGAAATCATCCCCCCAAACCACGTAACGGTACCGATGGTGTCAAACATGGTCGCCGCCCCGGCCTGCCGTCGGACCAATCCGCACCCGTACGCGGGCTACCCGCCCCTGCCGCATTGATTCCACCACCAGTTCCACATTGCCAATCTGCACGCGATCACCCACCTGCGGCAGCCGATGGAGTTCGGAATATATCAGGCCGGCCGGGGTGGCGGATCGATTCTGCCGCGTCCGCTGGCCGAATAGTTCCGGGTAGTCACGAATGGTTAAATCACCGGGTATCAGCCACTCGCCGGGCCCAGCTTCCTCGACCGCCGGGGCACTAACATCGCCCGGTTCATAAATTTCGCCAATCAATTGCTCCACCACATCTTCCAGCGATATCAAACCGGCTATACCGCCAAACTCATCAACCACGATCGCCAGTTGTCGGTGTTCCTCTCGGAATTTCCGCAGCAATCGATCCAGCCGCATCATCTCCGGTACAAAAAGCACTGGCCGAATCAGCGATCGCGCATCGCGTTCGCCATTGGGGCTTTCAAGCAGGAAGGCCTTGGCATAAATGACGCCCAGAACGTTATCCGTGCTGCCCTCATACACCGGCATTTTCGTCAAATGGGTCTGCCGAAACAGTCCGGCCAGTTGCGACATTGGTCGGCTCATATCAAATGTGATCATCTTGAGGCGCGGCACCATCACCTGCCGCACCTTTACGTCGTGCAGCCGAAGCACGTTTTCCAGCAGTTGCGTTTCGCTGATGGTGGCCCCGCTTTCGCGCTGCGAAAGGCGCAGCAATTCACCCACCTCATCAATATTTAAATTACCGCTGGCACCACGACCTGACAAAACGCGATGAAACGGGTCGATCACCGCACGTTGTACGGCACTTGCTATCGGCCCGCAGATTCGCATCACTGCCGAGATGGGGCCTGCTATTACCGGTGCCAAGGCCCGATTAAATCGCCGTCCCGTCATCTTCGGCAACACCTCACCGAAGTACGCCACAATCAGCACGGGAACGGTAGCGCCAATGGCGGCCCCCAGCGGCCCATACTCCTGACCAATCCGCCGGAGCATAATCGTGCTGAGCACAAAAATGCCGATGGTGCTGATCATGTTGGCCAAAAGCACCACCACCAGCAGAAGCCGTCCCTGATCACGCAAATCTGCCGCTATGATGTTCAATCGGCGGCCCGAGGCGCGGAGTTGATTGATCTCATGCCGCGTGAGCGAAAAAAGCACGGTCTCCGAGCAGGCAAAAAACGCCGCCGCCCCTAAAAGGAGCAGCATGGGAATCAGTAAATCCAAGTTTTCAATTAAGTACCAAAACATGCAATATGTTGCAGCTCCACCCCGAAAGTTAACAATCCACCATCATTCCAAATGCCAAGATACCGCATACGCCGCCTGCCGTCTCGCCTGCCCGCATGAGTGCCCTTTGTGGCGCGTAACAATGTTTCCCGGCGCTTCTGGGATCGCAGGTTCCCTCAAATGCCTGGGCGTTTTGGGAAGCGCTTGGAAAGCTACGCACATAATCAAATCTTCGGCAATGTCACCTCTGCCGGCAAAAATCACCACGCCTTCCCGGTGGTGCATCCCTTGCTTTGGGTGGCTGCTGCCCGCGCTGCTTTTGGTCGCGTCGCTCTCCGGATGCAGTCAAAATAAAAAAATATCCCAACGCTCGTTCCGGCAGCACCAGATTGCAAAATGGATTCATCACCTGGAAAGCCCCTCCACAAGCTATCCATCCATACTACGCACCGATCGGCGTCTGCAACGCGCCATCGGCCCGGTAGCCCCCGCCCGTCTTGCGGCATTGACGTGTGACATCGCAGGTAACGGTCAGTCGTCCCGTATAAAAATTTATTGTATTAAACAACTGTGGCACAGCGATCGCAGCTTCGCAGCCGATCTGATCGTGGAGCGTATACCCTTTACCGACCGGTGGCCCGTGCTGCAGACGGAAATCCACCTTGCCCTGCAAGTTAAATCTCCGTCAGAGCGGCGGCGGATAGCGGCTTCGTTAATTAAATCGCTGGCGCGCAAGTCGCATCGCTATAAGGTGGCGCAACGCCCGGAGGCCGTCGCCTTGAGGATGTTGCTCCATGCCCATCTGTCCACCATCCTCATCCGGGCCTTGACTGGCGACAAATCAATCGCCACCCGAATTGCCGCCATGCACGTACTTGAGAAATGGCGCGGCCGATCCGCCATGGTCAGGTATCTGCAAACCTGCCATGAGGCGGATCCGTTTATGCGCAATCTGCGGCGCTATGCGTGTGATTTCTTCTTCGCACCACGCACCGCCACACAACTGCTCTGGATTCAGCAAAGCTGTCGGATGAATCCAACCGGTGCCTTTGCGGCCGACCGCACCATCCTTCATCGCATTGGCCGATGGCAATCTGCGGTCTCGCCACTGCAACTATTCTGGCTAAGCCATCTTACCATTCCAACCAATGGCCGCTTGCCGACGCCCACCCAATTATGCCGAAACATTATCGCCACGGGTAAGCGACATCAGCACATCAAACGACCGCCATGGTACGCCGGTGCCCCGGACGATGTGCACTCCGCGGTCAATCACAGTGTGCCGCGCCTTGAGTACCTGGATTTATGCATGCTGAGTTTTTTACAGCATGCGTTGGCCGCACCGTCATTTGATCGGCAAATTTGGGTTCGTGGCCGTCATGCCGCCCACAGCCGATTAGCCGAGCCGGGGGGCCTCATTGTGGCGGGTGCCCCAGGCTCCATGCAACCGCTTCCGTACCTTCAGCTTTCCTTGCCACATCTGCTGTTCATACCATCCGCCGCCAACCGGGGGACGGGCATCTATGTTTCCGGGGCGGCCATCATTCGCCAATCGCCCCAGGCCGTAAGTGCGTTCATTTATCACTTTCAACAGACCGACAATGCGCGTTATTGCGGACCGGCCATAGGTGATTTGCAATACGCCCGTCACAATGCCGCGGTGGTTGTTATTTTCACCAGCATTGCCCGGCGGCAATTTGATGCGACAGTCGATTTCCCGTCAGGCGTCGTGGTTGATTTAGGCGTGTATCGTGTCCCGCCCGCGACAGTCAGGCCAAATTGACGGTATCAATGGTCTTCTTTTGCCCACAATACGTTATGCCGGGATTCCCCTGCGTTAACAGCCGCGAAACCCGCCACCACATGTCGCAATGCGTCCGCCATCCGCGAATGCACGAACCAACGGCGTGTGAGTTTATGTCACACCGAGAGGGGGTGTTATCTCGCGCCGAGTCGCAACGTCGTCAAGCCGTGTGCGGCGTGGCGCTTTACGGCAAGGCCTTCGTGACGGCAAAATTTTTAAACCACGCGTGGTTCCATCCGGTCGCCAATCCAGCCATACCGTGCATTGCATTGTGAGTAATTTTTGTGATACGGACCTGTGCAAGCGTTCGACCGTCGATGGCGGCGGTAATGCGTGTGCCGCGACAGGTGAGCGTCAGACGATGCCAATGCTCTCCCAGCGGCGATGTCCGCCCCTGCGCCAAAATCACACGGTGCAGTATCCGGTGCTTGCCTTTTCCGATTTCATTATACGTTGTCAGCTTCCATTGACCGCCAGCGTGAATCATCATTCGCACGCCGTTTTTCTGTCGGAAATGCCAGCCGATGCTGCCAATTCGCATCAGCAGACCGGCGGAACCATGCGACGCCAGACGAACCGAACAATCAAGGGTGTAGTTTCTCCATTGTGCTGAGCCAACGACGGTAAACGGACGATGTTGATAACTCCACGGTATCTGCGGCTCTGTGATCATCTGTTCCAGAACGGGCCGACGGCTCCAATCAGGTTTGACAATATCAAATGCCCCCTCCTGATCAGAAAAATATTTGGGCACGCCCGCAAGATCGGCCTTTGCCAGGCGAGTGCGGTAAGGAAACGGAAATGGCTTGGCGGGTGGAATTTTGCCAACGGTACCCTTGTGCTGCCCAGTGGTGGTTGTGATGGAGTAGATGGCGTGTGGCAGCAGCCTGATTGTGGCACGCCCATGGTGCAGACTGATATCCGGCCGCCGCATGAAATAATCGTGCGGCAGGGTGCGCCACACATGCAGCACACCATGGGAAGGCAGGCCGCCCGCCACACGCAGGCTCACAGATTGCGGACTTTTTGCGGCCTGGGTTTCAATAATCACACTGAAGTTGCGGTGATGCGGACTTTCCAATGTCACCACGCTGCCACCGGCCGGCAGCAACTTGCACCCGGAGTTAAGATATCGCCATCCCGGCTGGGCAAATTGCGTCGTCTGCGCTACCGCCCAAAGCACGCCCGGCACGCGGTAATGCCCGCACCAAGGCTGCCGTGCCATAAGCAAGCCATCCCGGTAGCAGACGAGGTTTTTATAATAAGATTCTTCCAGCGCCCATATGATGGTTCGCACCATCCGTCCCTGAATGTAATTCCGATTTAATAATTCTGCCATCCGCGCCACCTGCGGGTGCGCCCCTGACCAATCCTCGCCCGACCACAGCGGCATATGCAGCGCCCGGGCCTCGGGTGTGGATTGCCCGTGTGGGTAATGCACGCCGATAGCGGATATGGCATGGGCAAAGGCGGCATTGGTTTTGACGGCCTTTACCAGCGAATTCCATTGGAAAAAGTCTGCCATTTCAATGTGAACATAAGAGAGCCCATCGCGATTAAGGGCCT
>JAKAYZ010000263.1 GCA_021816165.1 Planctomycetota bacterium
GATTGGCGCTTTGCCGATTGATCAGCAGTCCCACCACCATTAATATAACCTTTGAATGGGAACAGGCTGCTGGTGCCGCACGCTATGACCGTGGCTTTATGGTGGATTTCATCGATCTTGGTGGCCCGCGCGATTATTATCTGCAATTCACATGGGATGCGGCCATTGGACGATGTGATGGTTATTTCAACGGTATACCCTTGCGATTGCCCGGGACACACTTTGCCCCGTGGGCGGTATCTGGCCAATCGCAGAAACTCGTTACCATGCCAGCCCCCTACCGCGTATCGGACGCGGTAGCCTCGTGTCAATTTATCCCGCCGGAGCAGATTGCGGCGCTGGTTCCAAGCTCGATGCTGCACCGCGACCGCACACTCATCGAAGGTGCTGATGAGCCGCCACCTGTCGATCCTGGCGAGTTACGCCGGAAATTAATATTTAATGCGGATGGGGACAGCCGACGCCCATGGCCCAATTGGGTTATGGAGGGACCGGGGCAAGCCGCCATCGCTGATGGAGGGGCGATGACGCTGCGCACCAGATCCGATCTTGCCACCAACCAACCGGGACATTTTGTGTATTGGGCTCCGCCAATCCTGCCGGATGGCTTCATCGCCGAATGGGAGTTCAAGCCGCTGTCAGAAAACGGTTTGGCGATCATTTTTTTTGCCGCCCATGGATCTGGCAACCAGGATATTTTTGATCAATCGCTGCGACCGCGCAACGGTGTATTCACCCAGTATACGCAGGGAGATTTAATGAATTATCACATCACCTGCTTCGCACATCTGCCATTGTTTCAGACCGGCCGACCGACATCCAATCTACGGAAGAACAGCGGTTTTTATCTGGCGGCCCAAGGTGCAGTGGCCGTTCGTCCCCACTCGCCTGACTATCAAAGACTGCGGTTGATTAAGCAGGGAAATCATATTCAATTTCAAAGCGGAGAACGGGTCATAATCGACTGGCAGGACCGGGACGCGCCGCGATACGGCGCGGCATATCGCGGTGGCCGCCTGGGGTTTCGGCAAATGGCAGGTACGGTGGGTGCGTATCGTCGGGTCCGCATCTGGTCGCTGGAGCAACCGATGTCATAGGAGTCGGTCCCGGGCGGGTGGCTGCCGATGGGGCGTATGTTGGGCCAATTAGCAAAATCTGGGGTATGACATGAAAAGCGTGAAGCTTTTACCATTAATATTTTCGCAGGTGGGCGTGTCGTTGCTGGCCATGGCGTGCGGTGATTTTGCCATCTCCGGCAGGCTGGAGGGTGGCCGGGTGATGTGGATAACCGTACGGTGTATTCACGGCGGAAATTTAAGACTGATCAGTCCGTGGGATAACCGCCCGGCAAAACTGGCGGGCCATCGTGCGCTGCTGCGGCCGCGCCGATCAATCAAGATGCAAACCAAGCCGGGACAGGTGCTGACGTTTGAGCCGTCAACTAACAAGGGAGTAGGCAATTGATCGGCCCTTAGGTTTGCAAGGTGTGGTCGCGAAAGGCGAAAGAACCGCCACACTGAAATTTAACTTCTGCCATGCGTATGCAATGGTTGATCTAAATCAAGAATGGAGCGTGTATCAATGGGAACTCAACCAAAATCTGACATAAATGCCACGTCCTGGCTGCGCCTGATCATTTTGACCGTCGGAGTGTTTTTGCCCTTTGGAACCCTGCATGCGCGACTTCGGTTGCCCCAGTTTTTCTCAGACAGCATGGTGCTGCAGCGCAACATGCGTGCGCCTCTCTGGGGCTGGGCCACGCCCGGTGAACGTGTAACCGTGCAATTTGCCGGCCGACGGATGGCTGCCATCACCAAAGCCAATGGAGAATGGCGCGTCATGCTGCCTCCGATGAAAGCCGACCGGCATGGACGCAATTTAATAGTCACCGGCCGCCATCGTCTGGTCTTTCACCATGTCTTGGTGGGTGATGTGTGGCTGTGTTCAGGACAATCAAACATGCAATTCCCCGTTGACGGATGGTGGGGACACGTGCTGCACGCCACCCGTGAGGTGGCCGCGGCACGCTATCCGCTGATTCGCCTGCTGAAGATACCGCGCAACAACACCCCGAAACCACTTTCGGATGCCCGCGCCCATTGGATGCGGTGCACACCGGCTAATATTAAATCTTTCAGCGCCGTGGCCTATTTTTTCGGTCGCGATTTGGGCCGACATATCCATGTGCCGATCGGCCTGATTGATTCCTCATATGGGGGCACAGTGATCGAATCATGGACACCTATGAGCGCTCTGCGGCAGACACCTGCGCTTCACGGGGATGTTGAGTGGTTTAAAAAGGCCGCGACGCGCTATCGCCACCAACTGGCTGTATACCACGCTGCGTTACAGCGCTGGCATGCCGCCGAAAAGCAGGCCCTGGCTCAGGGCAAACGCCTCACGGGCAGACCGACATTTAAAAAACCGCCAAACCCGTTTACGCTTAGTCGCCCCTCACCGGATATGGCACCGGCATCGATTTTTCATGCAATGATCCACCCGCTGATTCCCCTGGCCATCAAAGGGGTGGTTTGGTACCAGGGAGAAAATAACGCGTGGATCAACGATCCGCTTTACGCCGTTCGATTGGCCGCCATGATTCGGGGTTGGCGGCAAGACTGGCATCGGAGCAACATGCCTTTTCTGCTGGTTCAGATTGCGCCCTACTTCCACTATCCATCTCCCACTGTCGGCGAGCCGATCGTCTGGCTGTCTGAACAGGACGCCGTGCGTCGTCTGAAGCACGTTGGTTTAGTTGGCACCATGGATTTGGGCAATTGCAGGAAAATGCACTACCAGGATAAACAGGATGTAGGATTGCGTTTGTCAATTCTGGCATTGCATATGGTCTATCAACGCGGAAAGTTAAAGACTCTTGGCCCGATGTATCAATCAATGCAGATACGCGCCAACCGATGTGTGATTTCTTTCAGCGGGATCCGCCAGGGCCTTAGAACGCGAGATGGCAAGGCACCAGATTGGTTTCTGGTTGCGGGCACCAACCGACAATTTGTTCCTGCATCTGCAAAAATTCTGGGCGACACGGTTGTGGTCTGGTCGCCGAAGGTTCGGCATCCGATAGCCGTGCGGTTCGCATTGAGTTCTCTTGCCCAACCCAACTTGGAAGATGGAATGGACATGCCGGTGTTACCTTTCAAAACCGACCGCTGGCCGCTGGTTCATAAGTAGCGTGGCACCCCCGGGTACAAGGGAAATAATGAAGGCATTTTGCAGGCGTCAGTGTGCGCGAGGCGAAACACCGGTATTGTCATCCATCCTGCGGCAGGCCAGTCTCAGGACGATTAACCCAGCCTTCGCACTTGGGTGCTGAAGATGGCATTTGCGGTCAGGAGTCTGTACCGTAAATCAGGGCGTCTGTGTCCTGTTTTCCTTTTTGCTTGTCGATGCAGAGGTTGGCGGTTTTCGCTAAACACAACATAGCACGGGGTTTACCCAGGGGTGCTCATTTAACGTTATTTGGCCAATCATCGAAATGCGAACGGGTAACACACAGAGCGGTTTTATTATCCTGCGCTGGGCCGGAGAACCACGGAGGAATTTATAAAAACAATATAACACTACTACAGCCAGCGAGCCGCCGGGCTTGTCCCGGCGGGTGTCTCCTGCCAATGAAAATCCCCCGCGTCCTTGGCGCTCTCCACAGTGCAAACTCATTTCCCTCACCGCACGATGACGAATTTCCCCGCCCGAATATTTCGCTCCTGGCCTGCCCGGAGTTGCCTCCGGCAAAACTCGCCGCTGCAATCTTCATTTTCAGCAAATGCGACCATCCATCGGCCTCAAAACTGCAATCAATAATTCGCAATATAACGCGCGGGCTGCGAGGTGCAAGGAATTATGGCGGTTGGCGGATTATTTTCGGTCTCATGCCGCTGGCGGGACGAAATGACGCTAATGTGTCGCGCACAGAAATAATGGCTCGCCTCTGTGGATGACGAGGTTGCGGCGCACGGGAACAACTCTCTTCCCCCGGTACCAAGATGCACGCACCGCCACCGCGCCGCGTTACGCGATGCGGGCCTACGCACAAAAACGCAGATCGGCAGAAAAATGCCTGCAAAGGAATCCAAAATAGTTTTGACAGGATACATTACCGGACGTTATAAAACACATAATTACTGGCTGGATTTGGCGCGACCCGTGACAGCTTCCCCGTCTTTCGCTGGACACAAGAATGTTGTATTTAGCCGGGGTATATCCTATGACCGTGTGTAACAAGCCCCGCCGCGGGTTTACGCTTGTTGAACTGCTGGTGGTGATCTCGATCGTCGTCCTGCTCATCGCGATTATACTGCCAACCTTGTCCAAGACCGAGAAACACGGTAATCAGGACGTATGTGAGGCGAACATACGCGGTATTATCCAATCCATGTTCGAATATGCCCAAAACAACGACAGCGTATTTCCCTGCACGCCGGGGCCGGTAAGCACGACCTACAGCAACCAGCCGCAGGAACCGGGTAATTTTGCCCCCGGACAAAGCGCCCGCCAAATAGTGGCCGACTGGTACGGCAACAAAAGCAGTAGCAGTGCGCCCGGCGGCGCATCCGGCATCTCTGCGCAGGACGAAGGTGATCCGCTGGCCTGCATGTATATGATGGTACTGCAGAATTATGCCACCACCAAAAGTTTTATCTGCCCCTCCGACCCCATTGCCGCCACCCCGTCGCTGCAATATTCGCAGACGGCCCCAACCAATGGTGGCACGGCCTATCAGCCGAACTTTGGCATTATGGCGAATGGATCGCAACCCAACGCCAAGGGCCAGGGCGAAAGTTACTCCATCAATTATCCGTGGCAGTACCATTCGGCCGGCGGGACACCGGCCAGCGCCGGTACATGGTGGACGGACAATATCCACAGCAGCCAACCGGTGGTTTCGGATATGGCACCTGAG
>JAKAYZ010000264.1 GCA_021816165.1 Planctomycetota bacterium
CGGCCGAGGGTCAAGCGGCAAAGCGGGCTGCGGGATGTGCTTTTTCTGACGTTTCATGATGCGGAGCCGTCGGGCGGTTTTGAATTGCCGCCGGAAATTAAGCCGATGACTTCCGGGCAGGCGGATGAGATTCGTGATTTTATCCGCAAGCATGAGCCGGGCGTGGGTACGGTGGTGGTGCATTGTGAACAGGGCATGTCGCGCAGCCCGGCGGTGGCCGCGGCGATCAGCGATGCGTTGCATCTTGATGGGCGGCGTTTCTGGCAGTTGCACAGCCCCAACGCCTATGTGTATCACATGGTGGCGGACGCGTTCGAACGCGGCACCGATGCACGAAAGCCCGGATAATTGTTGATGCAGATGGGGCTTTTATGCTTTGCTGTGCCAAGGTAGTGAAGAAGCCGGAGGCCGGGTGACCATAAAAGTGGGAATGAAAAAAGCGAAAAGACTTATTTACGTGTGTATGCCTAAAATGCAGCGATAGAATTTTCGGACAATGGTTGGCTGTTGCCGATGAGTTGCCGGTACCGGGAGAATTGCATTGTGAATTTTGTCGCCTTGAGGATGCTGGTTGGAGATCGGGTCAAGTATATCGGCATTATTATCGGCATTGCGCTGGCAACCTTTCTCATATCGCAGCAACTCAACATTTTTGTCGGTCTGATGCGCAGCACCTATGGAATTGTCACCAATATCAGCACACCGGATATCTGGGTGACCAATCGGCCAATGGAAGATGTTGATGACCTGCGGCCGCTGAGTGATGACGAACTGTATCGGGTTAAGGCCATACCGGGCGTTTTATGGGCCACGCGATTGTTTCGCGAAGATGTTCAGGTCCGGCTGGCGGATGGCAAGTTTCAGACGTGTCTGCTGCTGGGGCTGGGCGATCAGGCACTGGTGGGCGGACCGCCCAAGTTGCTTAACGGCGTGACGATCAACGCACTGAGAATTTCGCACGGGGTACTGGTGGATGCGGCATACGCGCAGGACAAACTCGGCGGCATCAAACCAGGACAGACGATGCAAATCAACGGTAACCGCGCGCTGGTAACCGGATTGTGCCGAACGGCTTTGAGTTTTCAGGGCCTTCCAATTATTTATACCACTTACAGCCGGGCAGCCAATTGGGCACCGGTCCAAAGGCATCAACTGGCTGTCATACTGGTCAAAGCGCGACCGGGGCAGAATCCATCGGCTCTTTGCCGGCGCATTGCGCGCCGCACGGGCCTGGAGGCCTACACCAAGGCCGGTATAGCCAGCAAAACGTTCTGGTACTACATGAAATCGACGGGCATTCCAATTAATTTCTGCATTACCATCAGTCTGGGCGCTCTGGTTGGAATTGCGATCGCCGGTCAGACGTTGTACCAATTTACCCACGATAATCTGCGCTATCTTGGAGCGCTCAAAGCCATGGGAGCGACGGATTTCACACTTGTGCGCATGGTGCTGCTGCAGGCCATTGTTACCGGGTTGCTCGGATTTGGCATCGGAATTGGCATCAGCGGCGCAGCGAATATGCTGATCCTGCATTTTACTCCGCCCAGCGAGCGATTGGCGGTATTTTTGTGGCAGATAATGGCCATTACCGGTGTGGGGATGATTTTTATCGTGATTTTCGCCAGTCTGTTTTCACTGGTATCGGTAGTGAAACTGGAACCGGCGGTGGTCTTCAAATGACGCAGCGCCCGGCGGAAGTTCACGGAAGCGCAACATGGCAAAGAACCTGAGGTGCCGATGAATCAGAATGGAAATACGATCGCCGTGCAATGCCGCGACGTACAGAAGTCTTTCGGACAGGGTAATGCGGTGAATCATGCCTTGGCGAGTGTGAATCTGGATGTTTTCGCGGGCGAACTGCTGATGCTGGTGGGGCCATCGGGATGCGGTAAAACGACATTGCTGTCGGTCATTGCGGGTATTCTGAACCATGACGGGGGCGATATTCATCTGTTTGGACAGAATCTGTTGGCGCTGGGAAATAATGCCAAAGCGCGATTCCGCGGACATAATGTCGGCTTTGCCTTTCAGCAGTTTAATCTTCTGCCGCAGCTTACGGCCGTTGAAAATGCGGCCGTTCCACTGCTGGTGCTGGGCTGGCCACGGCGCAAGGCACTGGATAGAGCCGGTGATTTTCTGGATAAAATGGGATTGGGCACGCGATTGAAGAGCTACCCGCGTGAGCTATCCGGCGGACAACAGCAACGCATCGCATTTGCCCGGGCACTGGTGCACGAACCCAAACTGGTGGTATGTGATGAACCCACCAGTGCGCTGGATGGCAAAACCGGGGAACAGGTTATCGGTCTGCTTAAAGCGCTTGCGGTACGGCCTGACCGGGCGGTGATTGTGGTGACCCATGACAGCCGCATTTTTCACTTTTCCGACCGGATCGCGCACATGGAAGATGGGAGGATTGTTTACACCGTCATAACAGGCAACATTAAAACCGATGGAGAAAAGCAATGATTCGCAAATATATTATCCCCCTGCTGGCGATTGCCGGATTGGCGGCGGGAGTGCTGGCGGTCAAGCGCAGCACGCACCATTACCGGTCTGTACCGCCGGCGGCGCAACCGGCGGAAAATCCCTACACCGATGCCATTGCCGCTTCCGGCATAGTAGAACCGGCAAGCCGATCCATTGCGGTATCACCGTTCACCAACGGGGTGGTAAGCCATGTCTATGTCGTGTGGAATCAGCATGTGCTGAAAGGGCAAAAGCTCTTCCAGCTCGACACGCGCCTGGCTGACGCGCAAGTGGCAATGGCCCGGGCGGGCGTACTGGCAGCCCGGGCGCAACTGGAACAAGCCGAGGCCACTGTCGCGAAGCTGGAATCACCGCCGCGCGCTGTGGATCGTCTGGCATTTGCGGCCGCGGTGCAAGCCGCCGAGGCCACGTATACCAATGACAAGGAACGCTGGCATCGCATACAACCGGCAATCGGCACGCATGCGATATCAGCGGATGATGTCGCCAACAGGCGCTTTGCGTGGCTGACCGCGAAAGCGCAATTGGCCCGGGCCAAGGCTAATCTGGCACAGTTCAATGCCGGCACATGGAGCCGGGATATTGCCATCGGCAAAACGCAGGTGCGTGCGGCGCAGGCCACGGTGGCACTCAATGAGGCACAACTCAAGCAGGCGCTGGTAAATCTGGATCTCCTGACTGTCCGCGCCCCGATCAATGGCACCATTCTGCGCATCAATATTCGCCCCGGACAATTTGTCGCCGCCGCATCGGTGGAGAATATCACGGATAATCCGCAGGCTGCGGCATTGATTCTCGGCAATATCCGGCATTTGAACGTCCGGCTGCAGATTGACCAGGAAGATGCGTCGCGTTTTGATCCCGCGGCACCGGCACGGTGTTTTGTGCGTGGAATGACGCAAGTACCCATTGCATTAACATTTGTGCGCATCGAACCATTTGTGATTCCCAAACAAAATCTTACCGGGGCCCCCACCGAGCAGGTTGAAACCCGTGTGCTGCAGGTGGTGTATCGCATGAGCCAACCGCCGTTTCCCGTGTATGTCGGTCAGCAGGTGGATGCGTTTATTCAAGCCGGCAAGCTCATCCATGGCACCACCAAGTCAATGCGCTAATCGCCGTTGGCTGAGTTGTGCACTACCCGGTGAACAAAAAGATTACCGGATGCTTTGGGCGGTCCGGAAAGTCGCGTTTATCGCACAATCCACCGCTGCAAAATAGCCATGACACCATCGACAGCATGGTTGATCCACCGGTCGTGTGCGGCGGGCTGCTGCGTTGATGCCGCAACATCATAACTGCATCGGCGGCAGCATCGCTTTGCCCCCCCCCGCTTTTCATAAGTTCCGATCAATCACGCCGGGCATAACGGCTTGACATTCCTGAGAGCCTGTTTGGAAACTCCGCCGGGAGCGCCTTGGGGCGGCAAACGGCCGTCTGCGGCGTCCTGAATCCTCAATATATTCCGGAATATGCTTCGGATCTGCGTCCTTGCATCCATCGATTTGCCAAGCCAATGCACCCGCATCGGAGGTTTCAAACAGGCTCTGAGCTAACGCACCTGACGCCCGAGGAAGCAAGTTTGCAGGTGACAAAACCCTGGCGATAAACCACCACAAATCAGAAGATTCCAGCCGGCTTAACCGGGGCTTCATGAATTGCCTTGAAAATCATGCGGCAAATATTAGAATTCGTCCGCATAAACCCTTCGGGGGCTGTTGTATATGCCGCCGCGGGTAAGCGTTGAAACATTCGGGTTCAGCCGCATTGTCGCATTGTCAAGCCCGGTACGGGTGACATTAACACGGCGGAACTTCCGGGTGAATCAGCATGTGGAACATACAGCGCGAGGGCAAGTGATGATATTTATCCCGTTTTTCACTCAAATATTTTGCCGGCGGCACTTTCTTGCACAGCCGATGTAAGAAACCCGATTCAAGCTCGACTAAGACTGTGAATGCTGCGTTGCCGCAGTGACGTTTTTTTTTAGGAGATTATCGATGAAACTCAATGTTATCACCGCGATTGCCGCGGCCGCGACCTTCGCCACCGGCGTTCATTTTGCCGCCGCAACCAATTACACGTTCAACACCACGACCGGAAGTTTGACAGTTACCGGCGGCACGGCGACGGGCGGGACGCTGATTTCGCAAAGCACGTCGCAGGGCGAAGTTTTTGCCTTCGGCGGAAATGTCACCTTCAATACGGGTGATACCATCAACGTGGTCGGTTCACGACCACTGATCATTGATTCGTATAATGACCTGACCCTGGGAACGAACGTCGCAATTAATGTTTCCGCCAATGGCCAACAGGCCGGTCCCGGCGGCGGCAACGGTGGTTATGGCAGTTCCGGCGGTTACGGAGGAACCGGTGGTCTGCCACCCTCGGG
>JAKAYZ010000265.1 GCA_021816165.1 Planctomycetota bacterium
GCTGCGAATTGCCGTGGATCAGCAGGGCAACCGGGTTCATGGCTTCGACGTGAATCGTCTGACGGTGATGGCCAATGAGTCTTACGAGGAGTTTGCCCGGCAATTGCAGAAGGAAATAGAGGATGACGAGGGAATCCGCTTTGGTATCGTGGAGCGGCACCTGTTTGCCAATGTTATCATTTCCGCCGACGGGGACAGACCGATTTATTTAGGTGTGGAGGCGTCGGCGGGACTATGCGACCATTTGCAGAGCCTGGGCTATATTGATGCGCGAGGGCATGTTCAGGATTCGCTACGGCGGGCGTTAAATGATGCCACCGTCAATCTCCCGCAATCGGTGGCCGCACAGGCTCCGCAGATACTGGCGGCGCTAAAGAAAGTGGCGGGCAGGCTTAACATTCAGGATGCGGCGAGCCGCAAGAAGGTAACGCTCAATAAGAAAATATATATGGGAGAGGAATTTCGCCTGCTTTGGGACCGCATCAAGTATAAGACCACTTTTCGTGTGAGCTTTAATTCCGGCGATTTAATTTCCAAATGCGTGCGAGAAATTGCGGCTATGCCGGCGGTGGGCAAAGCCCGTTTTGTATTCCGACGGGGCCGGGCGGTGATGGATCGCGGTGGCGTGCGGATGGATGAGGTGGAAACCAGCACGCACGTCTATGACGCGCACGAACATGAACTGCCGGATATTGTCAGTTATCTGGAGGAGCAGACGCGGCTGACGCGGAAATCCATTGTGGAGATTTTGCTGCAAAGCAAACGGCTGGAGGATTTCAAAAATAATCCGCAGAAGTTTTCTGAAAATGTCGCGCAGATCATCACCCGCGTGATGCGGATGTTCATCGTGGATGGCATTAAATATGAGAAAATCGGCGACAGCTATTTCTATGCGCAGGAACTCTTTGATAATCAGGAACTTTCCGCTTATCTCAACGCCAATATGCTTGAAAGCGTTAAGTCGGTTTATGAGCAGGTGGTATATGATTCGGATGTGGAATATCAGTTTGCGCGGCAGTTCGAGGCCAGCGGGCAGGTAAAGGTATATGCCAAGTTGCCCGACTGGTTTACCATTTCAACACCGTTAGGCAATTACAACCCGGATTGGGCCGTGCTGGTGGAAACTGATGGCCAGGAAAAACTGTATTTTGTGGTGGAATCCAAAGGCAGCATGTTTGCCGATGCCATTCGGCCCACCGAGCAGGCCAAGATTGATTGTGGGAAAAAGCACTTTGAGGCGCTGGGTACCGGTGTGGAATTCAAAAAAGCCGATACGTTTGATAATTTCATGGGGCAGGTGGTGACGTAGGTGCGATGGTTTTCAGTGTTCAGTTTTCAGTGTTCAGCATGGTTACGCTGAGCAACATAGGAGTGCGTTATGGCGAAAGCAAAATCTCAAGAACGTGAAGATCGAATTCACATGGAAATCGTGGTTGATGCCAATGGCCCTGAAGAAGTGGCGATGAGCTGGTACTATTATCTCGATGATGTAATGAAGTTTCCCTTCACAGCCACATGCAATGCTCAACGCGCTACATCGCCCCTGAAAGAGGGCGACGAAATTGAGGTCACGGCATTGGCTGACGCGGATGATTGCGAGCATGAGATATTTGTCATGACCCGCTGGGATGTCAAAAGCCAATTGGCCGTTCCACTGGCGCAGCTAAAGCCCGCATCAGGCACGGATGAAGCCACCCTGCAAGCGATAGAGGATTGGCATTACTGGGTACAACAAGGCTATGAATACTAAACGCCACGTTCTATTTCAGGATGAGGACAAGGCGACGTATATTGAGAAGATGTTGAAGATGGTTATGGAGGGCGGATGAATATTGAGTTGCCTGAAAGGGACATCCCCACCGTACCCGGCGAACTATTCGCCAAATTCCAAACCAGCTTCTACTCCGACCCAACGGACGCAGTATTCAAGGAGTTGGGGGTGGTGTGAAGAGAATCATCTTTTTTTGGATGGTGATCTAAAAGTGGCCGAGGATTACCTTGGAAGGCAGGTTAATGCATTTATGTCTGCGCAAATTTGAAACGGCGGGTGATGGTGATGGGCGTTAAACAGTCACACTATATTCCCAAATTTATACTGGACGGCTTTACTGATACTAACGGATTACTCCACTGTTATCGAGTGAAAGAACGCAGGTGGTACCGAGCCAAACCGGAAGAGACCGGAACGAAGAGCTATCTTTACCGAATCGATCACAAACAGGCCAGTGATCCAGACGCCGTGGAAAAGGCCTATCAAGAGGTCGAATCAAAGGTCGCCCCACTTATTAAGGGCATCCTCTGTACATCTAAACTGCCGGAAGAGGCATCCAGTGACATGGACTTGCTGTTAGAATTTATTGCGGATTCTGCGTTACGTGTTCCAACGTCCAAGGTAATTAACGAGTGGATTGCGGACGAAGTGATCCAGGCGGAGATGGTTAAGCTATTCAGCGAGCCGGAAGCTTGGCAGAAATTTAGGGCCCATCGGAAAGAGATGGGTGAAAACATTCCTGACTCAGCACAAAACAGGTTCGTCAACCTGGTGAAATCGGGTGCGGTCGAGCTTAAGAAATATGAAGGCTGGATCTGGCCATACCTCGCAAAGATAGCACCGCAGGCGGCGAAAAAGGAACTTATGAACTTTACTTGGCGGCTCTTCACATGTTCCGGCAGTGAGACCGCAGTCGCAGTTACATCCGATGTTCCAGTAGGTCTCCTAAAAATGACCTCAATAGGACAATCGAGGATTCACAGCCGCTCAATTGAGCCTTATGTCGTTGGAAATTGGCGCTTGGCAACCCAAGTGAGCATGGCTATATCAAGGACGCATGTCCTGATTGGGAATCGGCGGGAGACACCCGCGCTGGGTCAGGTTCGGGCAGAGTACGAATTGGCCGCACTCAACGCCGCGCATTGCTGGTATTGCCAAACCGTATTCTCGCCGGGCGAATTTCCAAGATTTTTGCTGAGTAACGGAAAAATAACAGGCGTGGCAAATTTTGCTTCAAAGATGGAACAAGCTCGCCTGAATAGCGAGTTATCTATCAAAATGCCAAGTTGAGCCATGATAGCATCTCGGTAATATCGCTATTCCCGGATATTCGCGATTTCTCAGATGGAAAGGAGTGTCCGCAACGCCTCATCTGTAAATGCGCCTTGATTCATTTCTAGCGTACATGGAGTATAGCCGTATTTTTTTTCTAAGTTCCGTACTTCTTGGGAGTTCATTCCAATCGACTGTGCCCATATTTTTGCAGCGTATGGCGGAGGTTCGCCCGGTACGAAACCCAGCCGTCTCATGTTTGGCTCATAATAGCCGAACCCGAAAAACCATATCCGATTAGCGTTATGAAGCGCTTCCTTCGCAATCTTAAATTCGCGCGAGGCGCCCTGTGCCTCGCGTGCAATCTGGATCGACTGCGAAGATTGTCTAATCGCATCGGCTGTGGCATTCGGAATATACGGGCGATAATTTAAGCTTCCCAAGCTCCCATGAACGTGAATTATCAGATTGTCAATTTCCGCGCGATGCATGTGCGCGTCACAACGCTGGCGGTTATTGGCGACGGTTGTCAGATATCGTTCAAGCGAGCGGTCGTAATTAAAGGTGATTATTTTGAGGTTTTCAAAACAACCTCAGCCGTTCCGGCACACCAAATCAGTTGGAAACAATGTGTTGGCCAATATTTCATACCAGCAGTGCGACCCTGCCGCGACCGGTGGAAAAAGCTTGCGTTCGTCCTCCAGCCTGCTGATCTGCAATGCAATCGCAAGTTTTCCCACATTGACAAACTCCGCACGCGCCTCCAAGAAGGCGTCTACGGAAACATACGCTGATGTGGAGAGAACCCGTATGAAATCACGGACACCGTGAAGCTCGTTCGAATCAGACCACAGATCTTGCAATTCCGCGTCACCCATCCGGCAAATCAGATTTCGGAGTTCTCGTCCCAGAGGAAAGCCATAGGGATAACTCGCGCCAGCGCCAAGGACTACAACAGTGGGAATCGTAATCAATGTACCTCCATTGGGTAATATTCGCTCGCTCAACGGCCTACGTTGGGGCCAAATGCACAGCATAATATCTGTTTTCGATCTTTCAACCCGTAAAATCCATACGCCACCGCTAGCTTCCGCCGTGTAATGTTTTTGCCATCTGATATTCCCTGGCAAAGTCCATGCCGATGTCCAGGCTGGGATTGATGATTTGGAAGGCGGCGTACAGCAGGCACACCAGATGCAGGCCGCTGAATTGCCCCGGCAACGTCCGGAGAAGCGCAACGGGGACGAGAAGCGAAACGGGGACGTGATTAGTTAATAAACATAACGGCGGCGGAAAACAGCCGCGCTCCCAGATAACTCCCGCCCTCGCCGTCGCCGCAGCGACAGATCTACTCTCCACTCTCACCTGCTCCCCGCCCTGCAACCGCCGGCAATTCTCCTTACAGCGCTTCCCTTGTCTCCTGTCTCCTGTTTCCTGTCTCCTGTCTCCTGTCTCCTGTCTCCTGTCTCCTGTCTCCTGCACACCGAACACTGAACACTGAAAACTGAAAACTGAAAACTCAAATCATTACCCTCCCCCGCCGCCCCCTATAGCTTCTCCACGGCACAAGTGCCGCATCCCGGTCCGCCGGGGTTTGACAAGTAAATAACACGCCGCCACAGCGATCGCGGAAAAGAATCCTGAACGACAACCGGCACGCGTTGCTCGCTACTCGTTGCTCGTTAAGCGCAGCGTTTCGTTGTTCGTTGTAGCCAACAGCCCGCGCCCATTCCGCGCCCAAAAAGTCTTCTAACTCCTGACTCCTGACTCCTGACTCCTGAATGCTGAATGCTGAATGCCGCCCCCCCCCTTAAAACATCTTGGGCATCTTCTATGAGCCG
>JAKAYZ010000266.1 GCA_021816165.1 Planctomycetota bacterium
TTCCGGCATCGCACCAGCCGCCAACCGTGAGCAGCAAAATCAGACGGATCGACTTTGAAAGGTCGATGGTTACCGAAGCGGCACCAGCTTTCACGCCAGCTGGCATCAAGCCAAAATTTCTGATTCCAGACCCAATGGCCCGCGGCCTTTCACAGGCCCAAATTTTCCAACCCCGCGCCAACGGCCAACGACCGGATAACACTTCATGAATGGTAACTCGGGAATCATCCTTCCGGCTAGTTCATGGCTCGGCTGGCTCACACATTTTCATGGCGCTGCAACGCGCCCGACCGCCACACGCGCGATTCAATTTATTTTAGCAGTAAAATTTTGCGCGGTCTACCCAGATGGGCACTGTTAGCCCGCACAATATTCTATAAGTGCAATTAAAATCATAACTTACATTGTTTTTACCACGCCCGGTCATTCTGGTTTTTTCCCCTCACGGGGGGCTATCCGCCGGCGCCGCTCGCTCAACAAGTCGCTAAACGATTCCGCAGAGGCCGCAGGCGCCTCCGTAGCGACATCCGCTTGAGCATATTCCTTGAGCCGATCCAAGGCCCCCATCAACTTCTCCTTTAAATTACCTCCGAGAGCTGCTTCTCTCTGATATTCAATAGCCATGGTCGGGAGCGGTCCATCGCCAAGCGTACCGACAAACTCTCCCAAACTGCATCGGCCCAAGTCAACGGCACCTTCTACGTATTCCATCAACTGTTCGGCCAGCTTGCGCACGGAACCCGGTGAAAATAAATCCAGGGTAATGGCGTCGCGAAATGAGGCATAGAGTGCAAAATCGGTCAGCAACACACCAATCACCCACTGCTGGGCGCGCATCCGGGCATCGCGCACCGCTGCCCGGCCGGGGGCACTGGGGGTAGATGGCTCCTCCGGGACAGCCGCACCGGCCGTGGGTGCCGGAGGTACCGCCGCTGCAATTTTTTTTAAACTCCGCACCACATCATCAGCGCTTATGCCTATGAGACCGGCGACCCGATTGATAAAAAGTCCGCGGCGCAAAACATCCATTGTGGTCCCCTGCATGGCCATGGCCACCATACGCAGCATGGCCGTTGCCGCCTGCTCTTTTTGCACCAGGGAATCTGTGGCCCGGAAAGCCCGGCTCAAAATTTCCCACTGAAATTCCAAAGCCTCCCGGGCCTGCCCCACCACCTGCTTGAAGGCGTCTCCACCATGGCTCATGCAGTAATCGCACGGATCTTTGCCGTCCGGTACGCCCGCAATTTTCACCTCGACTGGTTCGCGAATAAAGACTTCCAAAGCCCGGTCTGCGGCCCGCCTGCCGGCTTCATCATTATCAAAGGTAAGAACCACCGTTTCAATAAAACGTCCGAGCAACCGCGCATGCTCGGCCGTGAGCGAAGTACCCAAGGTTGCCACCACGTTGGTTACGCCCGCCTGGTGGCACGCTATAACATCCATATAGCCTTCGACCACCACAGCGGTTTTGGTGCGGATCATCTCCTGTCGGGCTACGTCCAATCCGTACAGTGCCTGGCGCTTCAGGAAGATCGGCGTTTCTGCTGAATTCAGATACTTCGGACCCTCTTCAATAGCCCCACCCGCAGTGGCACCGGCCGTCTGCGCTGCAGGGACTGGAATCACCCGCCCCCCAAAGGCCACCACCCGACCCGTGGCATCACATATCGGGAACATGATGCGGTTGCGAAAAACATCAAACACGCTGCCATCAGCACGCGCTTTACCCAAGCCCGCCTGGATGAGTTCTTCGCGCGTATGGCCCTTGCGCGTGGCGGCATCGGTGAGGTGTGTCCATCCGTGGGGAGCCAGGCCCAGACGAAAATCAGCAATGGTTTCGGGCCTTAATCCGCGGGTCCGCAGATATGACATGGCGGCCGCTCCGCCCGGTGAAAGCAAGCATTGTTGAAAATGCTCCATGGCCCATTGGTTGACCGCGTAGACGCGCTGTCGCGGTGTAGCGGTATCAGCCCCTTTGCGCGATGGGAGTTCCGGCAGGGTGATGCCGGCCTTACCGGCCAGATAGCGAAGGGCTTCTCCGGGCGTCATTTTGTGATAATTTTGCACAAAACGGAAAACATCTCCCGCGCTGGCGCAAACAAAACAACTGAAAATCTGCTTCTGCGGACTCACATACATCGAAGGCCGCCGATCATCATGGAATGGACACAGCCCCACCAGTTCCTTTCCCGAACGCTTGAGCGCGATATGTTCGCCGATGATATCTTCAATGCGCACGGCGTCGCGAACGGTCTGAAAAATTGCGTTTGAATCACTCATGGCACACCATCTTACCGGGGAAACGCCGGATAGGAATCCTGCGGGTCATCAGAGGGCTATTTTTAGTGCTCCGTTCCAGCTGTATTATAGGACTTTTCAGCCAGTCCCCTTCAGTCCAGCGCCGCCTTCGTGCCCGGGTTCACTTTGACTATAATAGCCCAGCGGTAACGGCTGTTGGAAAGGTCGCCATGGCAATGGATACGCTGCATATTGGGGATCGGGTTTATGCACCCTGGCGTAACGAGCGGCTTTTTCCGGCCCGGGTTACTTTCCTTTCCAATGGAACAGCCTATGTTTCCTACGACGACGGTGAAACGGATCGCCTGCCGAGCCGGAAACTGCAACCCTCCAACAAAGTTTTTATCATCGAATCGGTGTCCCGCCGCCCCACGGAAAAGTTCTGGTCTGAGGGCCGCCTGCTGGGTGAATTTCTTCGGATGATCGGATCTCGGGCCTTGTATTCCTTCATCCGCACCAAACTGGAATTGCGCCATTTTCTCCGGCAGGCCCGGCTTTCGAGCGGTCGCCACATTCACCTGTCCATGCACGGCCTGCGCCGCAAGCTGGTTCTGCAACTGGAAGAAGTGGATGTGGATGAAATTATCGAAATGGCGGGTGATTTAACCGGAAAGATTGTCTTTTCATCCAGTTGCCTCACCGGCCAGGATTCGTTCGCCAAGGCGTTTGTGAAAGGCACTCAGGCGCAGGCTTTCATAAGTCCACGCCGCGAAATCCGCTGGGCCGATGCCGCACTGGTAAGCCAGCTTTTTTACAAGAAGCTTTTCTGCGATGGCGTAAGCCCATACGTGGCCTATCGGTTTGTGCGAAAAATGTACCCACAGCACGCAGAACTGAGTTTCTTTGGCAGTTGATCAACGCCAACCAGCCCGGTTGGATTCGATTGAGACCGGTAGCCCGATGCGTGGCCATCACCCAGTCAGACGTATTTGTGACTGGCGCATCAAGTAAGGGACCGGGCAAAAATAACTTCACACTTTCCGGCTGGTTCTTTTGGCCCCCGGCTTCGTTGTTCGCTCCTTACAGACCCACTGGCGGGGTATGCGCGTCGCTCACGCCTCGCCAGCGGCCAAAACTCCTGCGCCGTAAAATACGAATTTATTTTCGCGCGGTCCCTAACCGGCTGGAAATGTTCCGATGGTTGGCGTGCTATCAGCCGACGCGCTCTATCTTACAATCAGGCAAAGCCCGCAGAAACATTTTGCCATAGTGCTTGGATGTAATGCGTTTGTCCAGCACGACGACAATTCCGGTATCTCTGCCCGTACGAATCAGGCGGCCAAAGCCCTGCTTGAATTTGAGGACTGCTTCCGGAACCTGATATTCCATAAAAGGATTTCCGCCGGCAGCTCGGATGGCTTCCACCCTGGCTTCCACCAATGGCTTATCGGGCACGGCAAAGGGCAGTTTGGTGATAATGACATTGGATAACGCTTCGCCCGGCACATCCACCCCCTGCCAGAAGGAATCTGTTCCCAGCAGTACGCTGTTATTTTCGGCGCGGAATCTATCCAGCAGTTGGCCGCGGGCGAGTTTGCCATCATGCGTGTGCATGGGATAACCCAAGGCCTGAAGCTGGGGGCGCAAAATAGCCGCCGCTTGATCAATCTGGCTGTAGCTGGTGAACAAAATAAACGCCCGCCCCTTGCTCATTCGAAGGTAGTGCATGGCGCGATCCATGGCCCGCGGCAAAAAATCGGGTTCATCCGGTGCCGGCAGCCGGCTTTCGAGGTAAAGGGTTACCTGTTCCTGATAATTAAAGGGCGAGCCGAGTTGCAGTTCCCGGCCGGCCGCTAAGCCAATACGCTTGCGAAAAAAGGCAAACGGTCCTCCTGCGCGGGACGAAGAGTCCAAAGCGGGTTCTTCATCCTCCGGAATTGTCCGCGGGGCGGACTTTCCGCGGGAATCTGTGCTGGAGGTGGTCAGGGTGGCACTGGTGAGAATCACTGAGCCTTTCATAGAGAATAAATTGGCCGCCAGATGTGCTGATACATCAATGGGACTGGAGCTAAGTGCAATGCGGCGGTGGCTGCGACCGGTGTTTTCGATCCAGTAAACGCTGTCCGGATGCTCCTGGGCGAGCAGTGTTTCGGCTACGGTGGCCAGACCGCGGCACCGGTTGGCATAGCTGCTGATCTCAAAACGATCGCGCTGGGCCTGCTGCGCCGGGCCGGTACCCGGCTCACCATCGGTGGGGTCATCGGTGACCGGGCCAGCAGCGGCCCCCACACGCAGGGCGCACACCGCCGCCAATGCGTCGAGATTTTTTCCCAGCGTCACCAGGGCTGGAGTCAGGGAATTTTCAATGATATTTTTGTTGCGTACCCGACCATTGGCAGGTCCGGATTTTTTGAACCACAGCGCCATTTCATCAAAAAAGTTATCGGTTTGCACCAGCGCGTTTTCCACCGCGGCAACGGCGGGCTGCACGTCCATATCCTTCAGACTTGCCAAAAAGCCCCTGCCCAGACGGGATTGGTACAAACTGCTGAGCAGATAGCGCACCTGACTTTCTTTGATGGATAATCCAAGATGATCCGCAGCGACAGCTTCAATGGTGTGGGCCTCATCGAGAATGAC
>JAKAYZ010000267.1 GCA_021816165.1 Planctomycetota bacterium
TTCAGTCGCAGGCAAACTCGTGCAAAAAAAAGCGGCGGGTGCGGATGGGCCCGCACTCGCCACTAGAGAAACACCCAAATGCAGAAACGTTATGCCTTGCTGCGTGCCCGTCGACGCGCTGTCAAAGCTGCCAATCCAAGCCCACCTGCCAAGACGGCCAGAGTTGACGGCACCGGCACGGCGGAAACCGCCAGATTTGTAAACTGCACATCGCTGCCGCCACCCGCACCGCTGACAAAAAATGTCAGCCCTTCTATTCCACCGGTCGAATCGGAGATTGTCCCCGAATGGGCCAGTGATCCGTTGACATCAAAATTGTAGGTAGTCGGGCTGGTGAGCGTAAAGCTGGCGGTGTCGAGCGTCCGATAGTTATAGGCGACACCGACACCTGAGGTCGTACCGCTGGCATCCGTAATGTAGCCGGCCACGGATGAGAATCCCGCCTGTTCAAATTGGAAAAGGGAATTATTGCTGGCGTCGTTGAGCGAGAAGCCAACGTGGCCGCCCCCAGCAGCACCATTGAGAACGAAATCAAACGAGACGCTTTGACCAACCGCCAGTGCGCCGCCGGTAAAGGGACGCGTGGCGGAAGTTGTGTTGACGTTAGGTGTGGTCGAGGTGTCGTAGATATCAAAAAATGGCGTAATGTTGCTATTGGTTGCAGAATTTATGAAATACCCGCCGGTTGTGCTCGCTGAAAGCGACCAGGCACCAAATCCGGTCCCACCATTCTGTCCGGTGGCCCAACCTGCCGGTGTTGTCGGCCCCTGCGTGGGGAAATAAGGTGAATTGCCGGCATTATCCATGGCCGCATTGGATGCGTGCACCGTTCCACTCATGCCGACGATACCCAATGCCGCGATCGCGGACAGGGCGAGAAGCTTGGAGAGGCCAACCTTCCCGCAGCAACTTTTGTTCCTACCCATACAAAACTCCACAAAGTAAATAAAATACATCAGTCTTTGGCGTTATTGCTCGCACGAGCAAATAAAAAAACGCCCAAGATGACCTGGAAATTCTTATCTCCGCAACGCCCGGCAGCCGCCTGTATCAAAAAACGGCAACTGCGCAGCGCGGCACACTCCCGCCCATCAATCCCACGCCATCTCCAATCTGCGTGTGGAAACCAACTCAAGTAGCCCGTGTATGCAAGCCGAGCCGCTTTCCGGCTCAACAAAATACCGCTACATCCCTGCTCAAAACACTTCCCGATGCTTGGATGGACTCGATGTAAGCTCCAAGCACACGTTAATAGCTTAATCCATTTCACTCCACTTGTCAAGAACAAAGTGATTAGATTTTAAATACTCTACAAAAAGTCATTATTCATGGGCCACCGATGGCGATTCTGCCGTAAAAAGTCGGTTCTAACGCAGTTGTGAAATCGCTGACGCATCCAGCCTCGGTATCGATGGCCCCATATTATCCCGTGAATGTCGTGCGCACCTCTGCCGTCCTGCTGCGGCAAAAATCTCCACCCCATGCGACAGCCAAGGCACACACTTATCGATGTGTGAAGTGTCATCTAAATGAAGAGGGGCTGTCTGAATATCATCAATTCCCGCACGGCGGCACTGGCGCAATATCCCCGAAGGCAACCATTTCGCTTTTCGGCCATTTGATAGCAGTATGCCGTAAACGCCCGGCGGGTCATAACGCAAGCGGATTGACCGATTGGCAAATCCACTTCATGGCGGGGGAGCGTCTTATGGCCCCGGCCCCTCGTCATCGGGCGTAATTTCATCGTCCGGCGTTATCTCGTCCGGATCAGGTGGAGCGGCATTTTCTGCCGCAATTTCTGCCTGGTCGATGGCCGATTGCCGGGCATATTCCTCCCGTTGCTGCTGCTCCTCTTCCTGAACCAATTGGGCACCAATCGCAGCATTTAGCAGTTGCTGCTGCCTGTGGGTAAATGATTGCGATGGATGTTGCTGCATCCGGCTTTGAATAAGCAAACGAATGTTAGTTTTTGCTCTGGCGTAATTTCCCTTGGCAGCCAGCGCATACCAATGAAGTGCCTTGCTAAAACTGGGGGCCACTCCCTCACCATTCTGATACATGACACCGAGATTATTTTCGGCGCACAGGTCATGCTGCGCGGCAGCGAGTTTATAATAGTGTAAAGCCAAGCGATAGTTCTCCGTCGTCCCTTCGCCGGTTTGGTAGCAATAGCCAACGAAAGATTCACCCGCAATGTCGCCGAGCGCCGCAAGCCGTTTGAAAATCAGCATGGCGCTGGCGTATTCAGGGGTAAATTTATAGTGCCGATAAGCCCCAAAAAATTCTGCATAACCAAGGCTGTATTCGGCCTGAATATTTCCATCTTTCGCCTCCTTGCGCAACGGTGCCAGCCATATCCGAGCCTGCATCACCTGTGCCGCAGGCCAAGAGGCCCTGACGGCCAAGGTTAGCCATGCCTGCATTTTTGTCCGGCTCGCCGCTGTTCCCCAGCCGTATTTATAGGCCCGGGCCAACTGGTATTCTGCCGCAGGTACACCGGACTGAGCCGCCAGTTTAATAAGTTTGAATCCGCTCGTGCGATCCACCGCAACACCGTCATATCCATACATCTCTATGTCACCCAAGGCCAGTTCGGCCGGAACATAACCCCTATTCGATGCCTGCGTGCACCAGTAAACGGCTTTTGCAGGATCAGCCGTGCAGGCAGTTCCGGTCTGGTACATATCTGCGAGAAGTATCTGGGCCCGGGGAATACCCGCCGCCGCCGATTTACCCAACCATTTGAATTCATGCTGTTGTAATATCGCGTAGAAAGTTGCGTACATGGGTGATCCCTGCCCGGCGGGCACTTCGGGTATTTGTCCCCACACCCCATTGGTACCTGGCTCGCTCAACCGGCGGTAAAGCAGGGCTAAGTAAAATTCCCCCTCCGGATCGCCGCGATCAGCGGCAAATTTCAGGTAGTTGTACATCCCACCCTCGGCACTCAACGATTCACCCATTGATCTCAAATTGGCACGCTGCTGCCGTTCAAAAGGATAAGGGCTGAAACGTTGCCACAACATCTGGAACGTCTCACCATTGTCGGCCTGGCGCTCCAAGCTGGATCCGGTTGCGGCCGATATCGGGCCTGGCATCGCTTCGTTCATGGCCGCCTGCTGCTGCGACTGCATGGCCCATTGACTTACTCCCGGGATGGGGCCGAAAGCCGACAATTCGCTGGCCGAACAGCCAGCCAAACCCATCAGGCCGGCCATCGCCGCTAAAAATAACAAATATTTAAGCATAAACCTGTCTCCATAAAAACGGATTCAGGGGTCAATAGATGCTGTAATTTTAACGCCCTTGAGGTAAGCAGCAAATCCACAGCGCATAATCGAGCGTCCCGTCGTTGGCCGCGCCAAGGCGATCCCGGCGGAGTTTCCAAACAGGCTCTCAGGCATCCTGCCCAAGCAATTTCTCAAAGCCCGCCTCGTCGAGTACGGTTATCCCCAGTTTTTGCGCCTTTTCCAGCTTGCTGCCGGCATCCGCTCCAACCACCAGAAAATCAACTCCCTTTTTGACGGTTTCGCTTAATTTGCCGCCGTGGCGCTCAATGGCCGCCTTTATTTCCGACCGCGTATATTTCTCCAATGTGCCGGTCACAACGATCAGTTTTCCTGCCAGCGGGCCGTCAGTTGCCGCCACCATTTGCCTTGCCGCTGTGGATACCCCGAGCGATTCAAGTTCTTTTAATAATTCGGCTCCACCCTGGTCATGTAAAAAACGATGCAGACTCTCCGACACCACATCACCCACACCTGGAACACGCTGAAAATCGTCCAACCGCGCATTGACCAATGCCTCGCGATTCGGAAATGCGGCAGCAATGTCCTCGGCCGTGTTGATCCCCACATGTAAAATGCCCAGCCCGGCCAGCAGTCGCGCCAATCCCCTGTCTTTGCTTGCTGCAATTCCGGCGACCAGATTCTCCGCCGACCTTTCCCCCATCCGTGGCAGAGCGGTTAAATGCTCCTTCTGCAAACGGTATAAATCCGGTAGCGACCGTACTGCACCGGTCTGCGTTAATTGTTCAATAACCGCCGGTCCGAGATGATTGATATCCATCTGATCGCGTCCGCCAAAAAAGCGGATGCGCTCCACCACCTGCGCCGGGCACATCGGGTTCGTGCAGCGAATAAATCCCCCGTCCGGAACCACCGGGCCATGGCAACTGGGGCATTCCTCAGGTGGCGTAATGACAGCGGCCTGCGGCGGCCGCTTCTCCTTTACCGGGCCTACCACATAGGGAATCACCTCGCCCGCTTTTTGAATCGTTACCACATCGTGCAGATGGATGTCCTTGCGGCGGATTTCGTCAAAGTTATGCAAACTGGCCCGATATACATTGGTACCACTGATAAATACCGGTGGGTCAAATTCCGCCACGGGCGTTATCGTCCCCGTCTTGCCTACCTGAAACACCACTCGCACCAGCTCACTTTGGGCCTGCTCCGGCTGATACTTAAATGCGATGCACCAGCGCGGTGCCCGGGCGGTTGCGCCCAATTCCTCCCGCTGGCTGAAAGAGTCCAACTTTATCACCACGCCGTCGGTATCGTAAGGCAAATGACGCCGTTCATCGGCAAATGCGTGAATGTATCGATATACTTCGTCCAAGCTCCCCGCATAACTCATGTATTGACTGATGGTAAATCCAGCGGCACCAAGATACGCCATCCAATGCCGATAGGTTATAAAGTCCCAGCCTTCAACGACCCCTTGCCCGTGCGGGATAAATTTTAAGCCCCTCCGCGCCACCACACGTGGATCAAGCTGCTTAAGTGTTCCCGCCGCGGTATTGCGCGGGTTGGCGTATGGTTCAAGGTCCATATCTTCCTGCTGCTGATTGATGGTGGCAAA
>JAKAYZ010000268.1 GCA_021816165.1 Planctomycetota bacterium
CGCCAGCAGCGAGACTTGGATCCATTTGGCCATGATCAACTTGATGGTACATCGACTCAAACCAGGTTAACGAAACTTCTCAAACACGCTCTAAGGCTCGCCTCTGGAACCGGCGCGCCCATGGCGTTGCCCAAAATTCCAATAATCTGGTCGTTGGCGATCATTCTGGGGGGATTGAACCATTTAACGACATATTTCTGGTCGTCCGAGCATGCCAGCAGCACAGGTTTGGAACATGATTGGTAGGTAATTCCAAGGTAGTGCAACGCCTTCACCGGCGCGGGCCGCCGAGTGGCGGCATCTGCAATGATATCCTTCCAGCGGCCGTCATCCGGCATTTCGTTTTCCCTTGCAACCGAGAATGATAATCGCCGCCTGCGCAAATTGTGTCAAGTTTGCCGCTTTTTCCCCAAGTTACGCCGGAATCCCGCTAAGGCGGCGTTTTTTACTTGGGCTGGCACGATGGGGAAGGTGGAGAGAATGTGGGTGAATTCTGGTTCAGTTATTTCCCGCGCAATGCGGCAAGCACCTTTGTCAGAATCTTGAGGACTTGGTCGCCCCGGAGGGACAGGCCCCGCAAAAGATTGGCTTCATCCTGTTCCTCTTGTGGGTCTTGGCCGAAATATTGGTCGGCCTTCTTTTTGATGATTTCCTGAGCCTCCTTTTCCGGCAGCCCCTCGATGAAGGGCTTCAGTGCTGAAAGCTCAAGCTCAATCCTTCTGTTACGGGCCTCGCGGCGCATGTGCAGGGCAGACTCACGCGCAAAATAAAACGCGGGTACCAGGACGACTGCCACCAACGCGAATCTAAAGACCACCATTTCCCAGTCAATCTGGGGAGTATGCACAGCCTTTATCAGCGAATTTATTGCATATATTGCGCCCCCGAAGAATCCTCCCGCCATTGCTCGCAGTATCCACATCGACCACCAGTCGACGTTGGCCTCTTTTTGGTAATGTCCGGCCATTCCGGTATTGGCAATCAGCCCGACAATTTTTTTAGCCGCTTTTAGCTGAGTCGAAAGGTCGTCCATGTTCGCAACAGTGTCCCTGCGGCTGACTTCGATCAGCTCGGAAATTGACTTTTGATCCAGCGCAATGATTTGTTCAAACTTCGTCGAAAGTTCCGTCAACTTTGCCTTGTGTTCCAGGTCGCGTTTGGCTTCGCTCTCCGTGGTAATTTTTGTCCTTTGTTTCTCGGAATCGCCGAAACGCGACTGCTCATCCTGCACCAGCTTTGTTATCTGCACCTGCAATGCGATTATTAACTGATCCAGCCGGGATTTTTCTTGATTTACCTGGCCCTGAATCTCCTTGCCTCGTGCGTCGACCGCGGCTACAGCGCTATCAAGCGCCTTTACCCGATCCTCCATCTTCGCGGCCCGGTCCTCCGCTTGTTTAATCGCTTGGTCGCGGAGCTTCATGAAATCGGCAAGGGCTGCATTATATTGGCTGGCCGTACTGTCGGCGGCCGCAACCGGGAATTGTGCCAAAAATGACAAAAGTTGATCGATTTGGGTGTTTAATTGCTGCCACTGCGCGGCGTTCTGGAGAAAAGCATTGAAGGTGGACAGCATTACCTTCAGGTGATTAGGGAGTGGCTGCAGCACGCCCCATGGAACAAGGGCGGAATCGGCCGCCTTCAGGCGGGCATCGAGGAAGCTAATCACGCGAACAAAACGGTCGAACGTCGCCGCCGCCTGGGGATCGGGAGGCGGCTGATTTTTTGCCCCATCCAACGCCGACCGTAATTTCACTACGGTATCCAGACAATTTTTAAGGAATTCCTCGGCTTGTGACATTTTCAGTTCTCCGTTTGGCCTAATTCAAAATCATTAACCCGATAACGTTCCCTTAGCCGGGCTTGCGGGGTCGGACACGTGTCGCCCCCTGCCAGCTTTACTCGGGAATTCCGCCAGTGCGGCATTCTTCATTTCCGACGGCGCGGTGGGGGCGCCAAGGGTCAATTGGGTGCGGAATTCCTCAGCCAGTTTTTTCCGCAGGCGCTGTGCCGTACCGCGGTCCAAGTCGTTTGATGCACCGGGCACGGCCGAATCACGCAGCAGATGTTCCTCACTCGGGCGGTGCATGCCCACAAGCAATCGGCAGCATTTGCCGTCGCCGCCGGCCCATTTTTCCACATAGTGATCAATATGCCGCCAGCCGCGCAGATTAAAGTATCCCACGCAAAAATCCGCACGCTGGGAAACTTCCATTGCCTTTTGCAGCGTCGGCAGAAATTGCAGTTCAATATTGTCGAAAATATTCGGCATCAGGACGATCCTTAAAACGTTTCGCCTTCCGCGGCCTGATTGACGGTACCGAGGCGGGCCCCACCGCCGCGGCCGACTTCGGGCGTGCACGAATGCTATTAGGATTCGCAAAAGGAATCAATCGACCGCTGATATTATGCCCACCTTCCGGCGCCAGTGCACTGGAACAACCGCCTGCCCGGCCCTTATCCCCCGGGCTGATTGCTATGGCTTGTTATGGAAAACCGTCTCTCCGCCATCAAATTCGTTCCCATCAACTCCATCTCTCCGGACCCGGCCAATGTCCGCCGCCATGGCCCGGAAAATATCGCCGCCATTAAGGCCAGCCTCCGCCGTTTCGGCCAGCAAAAGCCGATTGTCGTGGACACCCGCGGCGTTATCCGCGCCGGCAACGGCACCTATCAGGCCGCAAGGGAACTCGGCTGGCGGCAAATTGCCGCTGTTACCACAAACCTCACCGGGGCGGATGCCGTTGCCTTCGCCATTGCCGACAATCGCACCGCTGAACTTGCCGCGTGGGACCCCGCGGCCCTGCAGCGGCAGTTCGCCGCGCTGGATGAAATGCAGCAGCTTGCCAGCGGCTTTTCCGCCGATGCCGTGGATTCCCTTCTGCATTCCCTGCCGGATGCGCCCGGTTCTTCGGCGCCGGACATTTCCCCGCTGGCGGAAATTCCGCACATCTATGAACTTACCGTGGAATGCCGCGATCCCGAGGATCAGCAAACGCTTTATGAACAGCTTGCCGCCGAAGGTCGCAAGGTGCGCGTCCTTACGCTGTAGCCCCCTGTTTTCGCATCCGCCGATGTCATGAGAAATCCGTTATGCCGCAAGTGTCCGTCAATCTTTCCTGCTCCATTGCCGATTCTTTCCGTGTGCGGCAGGTCTGCGGTTTTTTTGATCTTTCCCTGCCGGCAACCGCAACCCAGCGTTTTTCCGTCACGCTCCCCGCCGTTGATGAACCCTGGAAAATCGGTCTTATCACCGGCCCGTCCGGCAGCGGGAAAACCAGCGTGGCTCGCGCCGCATTTCCCGGCGCCGCAAGCCTTCCCGCCTGGCCGCCGGACCGCGCGATTGTGGACTGCCTGCATGGCGATATCCGGCAGGTCACCCGCGTGCTTACCGCCGTCGGTTTCGCCTCCGCGCCCGCCTGGCTGCGGCCGTATCGGAGCCTCAGCGGGGGTGAACAATTCCGTGCGGACCTGGCGCGGCAACTGCTTTCACCCGCGGATGCCGCAGCACCCGCGGTCATGGATGAATTCACCAGCACCGTGGACCGCACCGCGGCGCGCATCGGCGCTGCGGCGGTTGCCGCGGCTATTCGCAACGGCGCCGTCCAACGCCGGTTCGTGGCCGTTACCTGCCATCATGATGTGGCGCAATGGCTTTGCCCGGACTGGTGTCTGGATATGGCCACCGGCAGCCTGCAGCGGTTTTATCCATTTCCCGCAAATTCCGCGCCGGAGCCCGGCCCGGATCCTTCAAATTCACCCGAATCCGGCAAACTTGCGATTGGCCCGTCATCCGCGGCGGATCCTGATTTACAGCGCCATCAGCCCCGGCGTACACGGGGGTTGCTTTGTCGGCCGGAAATCCGCATCGCCGTTTACCGCTGCAGTCCCGGATATTGGGCACTGTTTAAGCGTCATCACTATTTAAGTGCTTCCCTGCCCGCGGCGGTCCGCTGTTATCTTGGCTGCCTTTCCTCGCCGGATTTAATCGCCGGATCGGACCTTTCCGCGGTGCCCGTCGCTTTTGCCGCAATCGCGCCTGTCGCCGGTTTTGGCGGCTATCGGCGTTTCAGCCGCGTGGTGGTTTTGCCGGATTATCAGGGCATCGGCATCGGTGCGGCGTTTCGGGATACGGTGGCCGGCATGGAAGCGCCCGGCTGCCGCCGGCTGAGCCTTGTTACCAGTCATCCGGGCATGATCCGCAGCCTGCACGTAAGCCGCAACTGGGCGGCGGTTTCCACGGTGCTTTCCCAGCCGCGAAAAAGTCGCCGCGGCTCGCCGCCCGCCGGACAGAGACGCGTCTGTTCATTTGTATGGGTAGGTTCACAATGCAGGAATTAAATGGGATGCCTTTCCCGCGCCTTGCCCGGGATGCGCGGAACAGTGATCCGCGGATAGACGGCGATACCGCCGGGTTGCAAACTTCCGCGGAATTCCCCGGGGAAATGCCGATTGCCCATGGCGGGCCGCGCATGCCGGAATCTGCCGCGGAAAACGCCGGCCGGCAGGCGGAAAACGCAAATCCGCCGGCGGCCGCCGCACCGGAAGCCGGGCCGGAAAATAGCCACCCGCCGGATGCCGCGACCGCGGATGGCGCGCCCTCCGGCACATCGGGTGAATGGAACCGCCGCTTCCGCCGCAAGGATCTGGAGTGGCTGGCTTTTCATGGCGCGTCACTGGGGGAAATCATGGCGCTTTTAGGCTGGGATAAAGACCGCCTGTTGCCCGCCCACCGCCGCGAATTCCGCCGCGGCCGCGCCCGTTTCCGCCTTTTACTGCGCCGGCAGCAACTGGCCCTGCTTGCGTCGCCTGAACCGGATCTGCGTCTTGTATTCATGCTGGGCAACGACTACCTTGAGCAG
>JAKAYZ010000269.1 GCA_021816165.1 Planctomycetota bacterium
GGCGGCGCTGACCACAGGAGTCCGCAGGCCATCTTAACAGCCGCAAATGTTGCCGAATCACGCTGCCATGAGGCGGGGCAACCATGGCTCGCTATTGTTGCAAGATGGGCATCCAGCGAAGACTTCGGGCCTCGACTGCTGTTGGTAATTTTTATCCTGGTGCTCTGTTCCAACCGGGCAACGCATGATAGCCGGTTACCGCCTGGTCTTAACCACCTTTACGGCCTGTCATCGGGGGCCATAAGCCTGCGTATTTCCGCCAGCAGCCGCTGCAAATCCGCTTCGTCCGTCACCCCGGCTGGAACCAGGGGCGTGGTTTCAACCGGTTGATTCGGGCCGGTTTTCCAAGTCACATCCACCACCAGTGCCGCTTCCATCAATCCCTGCCGCTGGACTTTTTCCACCCGCGGCCGCCGCACCTGCGACCACGCCAACTTTCTACCGTCGAGCTTGATCCCGCCCGGCCCCGCCACCGCCCAGGCCCCACGCACCCAACTGATGACCAAAATTAAATGAATGCCGGCCGCCAACACCAACGCCGGCCCAGCCACATAAACAATGCGATTGTTGGCCAACCCCAGGCTGCGCGGTGTCAGCAGCCCAACCACCGTCAGAGCCAGCGCCGCCAGCACGGCCACCACCGCTGCCGCTTCGCGCAGCTGCCCCGCGGGTGCAATCTTGCGCGGGCCGATAAAGACCAACCCGTCGCGGTTCCTCCACCAAAAGCCACCTGTGGGAGCTGGATCTGATTTTATCGAGGTCTGTTTCATACGGTTGGGCCGCAGCGGAAAATTAAGCGGGGCCACAACACCCAAGCCTGCCAACACCGCCGCTCATCCATGGTAAACTATGTTAGCCGGGGTGGCAAAACCGATGACATCGCTCTGTCCGATTCGCCGGATGCTACATATGCATTTACGTCGGCCAGGCCACGCTCACCGGCACGTCAAAATGCGATCCGCCATAAGCCACCACGTTATCCAGCATCGCTCCAAAGTCCGTATCAATCATCGCGACTTTTTCGCGTTTCCGCCGGCCGACCACCCGCGGATGCCGCCGGTGGCAGCGGCCGCTTTGTTTTGCCGCGATACATGCTGGGTGTGCAACCGACGATCTGCCGAAACTTGCGGTTGAAATAGGCGGCGTCCTGAAAGCCGCTTTCCAGGGCCACCACCAATATTTTTTCCTGCCCGCTGCGCAAACGCAGCATTGCAGCCTGCACCCGCCGCTCGATGAGGTAGTTGAATATGGTTTTTCCGGTATAAGCCTTGAAGGTCCGGCACAAATATGTGTGGCCCAGGCGGGCACGTTGCGCCAGCGCCCCAAGAGTATGCGGTTGGCGGTAGGTCTGATCCAGATGCTGGCGTAAATCCTCCAGTTTTTGCTGCGGGAGGTTGAGCGTTTCCGTGGGCGGGGCAAATCCGTTGTCCAAAGCCCGACGGCAGCAGCGGATTAAAAATAATTGCCACAGCGGACTGATCGCTCCAGCGTAGCCGGGCGGCCGGAACTGCAACTCATCGCGCAGAGCGAAGAGCAACTCCGCCAGGGGACCCGCATCCTGAAACTCCAGCCGGACAATGCGATTCAATCGGTGGGCAAATCGCGGATGCAGCGGCAGCAGCAGCGACAGCAGGGGTTGTAAATCGCCCGACAGAACCGGCAGCGGATGATTCTGCAGGTCCAGATAGACATTGAAAATTTCCATGCCTTGGGCACCGGTAACAATGGAATGATGCTGATCGTAATGCGTCACCGCCACGGACGGGCCGGTCACAGCGAAACTTTCGTTGGCAATCAGGTGGCGGCCGCGGCCGCGAATAATGCAACTCAGCAACACCACGTCCAGCGACTGAAGACGGATGCCGCGATTAACATAATGTGGAAAATATTCCACCGCCATGCCGAACTGCCGCAAAGTCTCCGCGTGCCGCTCCCGCAGGGAGATTCGCTGTAAGGAATGGGTGTTGTGCACAAAGGCTCCGGCGCTAATGTAGTCCTGCCAATTGTATAATATAGTCCAAGAATATTCAAAACCATAGGGCTATTTTTAGAAGCAGGATTGGTTTAACCTTTTATAAAGGAGCTTCATCATGAAAGACACTCTCACCAGCGAACAGGTAGCCGCTTACCAAAGGGACGGTTTTGTGCTGCACCGCAATTTTCTCTCCGCCGCGGAGGTGGCAGAGTTAAAATCTGCAGTGCTGGAGGCGATAGCCACGATGGGCAAAAACAAGATTGCCGGCGGGGGCGACTTGATGGTGGAAGGCGACAAGTACTACGATAAGGTGTTTACGCAGCGGCTCAACCTCTGGCGGATCAACGCCACGGTCAAACGCTATATGCTCAATGCCCAACTGGGGCGTATGCTTTGTACGTTAGCCGGGACGAAGGGGATGCGCGTCTGGCATGACCAGGCCCTGATTAAAGAGCCGTTTGCCAATCCGACCGCGTGGCATTTGGATAATCCATACTGGTCGTTTTTCTCGCGGGATGCCATTTCTATCTGGATCGCCCTGGAGGCGGCCACGCCATATAACGGCTGCATGTGTTTTATCCCCGGCAGCCAGAAGTTTGCCACGTATCAAAACGTCGGCATCGGGCAGAATCTAGCGGACCTGTTCAAGGTTTACCCCAAGATGGCGGAAATTGACCCGGTGTGCGTGCCGATGGAGCCAGGAGACTGCAGCTTCCACAACGGCCTGTGCGCTCATGGGGCCGGCGCCAACATGACCCGTGGCCGCCGCATCGCCATGACCTGCGGCTACATGCCCGCCGGCAGTACTTTTAACGGCGAACGCAATATACTCCCCGAGGCCTATTTTAAATCCCTTAAGGTTGGTGACGTATTGGCCAATGATGACTGGAATCCGCTGGTGCCCGAACGATGATAACGCCCATGTCCCCCCGCGAACGCTTCCACGCGGTGATGAATTTTCAGCCCTTCGATCAACTGCCGTTGGTCGAATGCGCGGTGTGGTGGGACCAGACCATTGACCGCTGGCACCGGGAGGGTTTACCTCCCGACCTGACCGACCGTTACGAGCTATACCGCCATTTCGGCTTGGATCTGTATTGGCAGGACTGGTTTCCAGTACGGCGGCCTGGTTGTCCGCTTCCCGCAACACACGGTGCGGCCATCGTCAATTCGTTGGCGGAGTATGAACGTATTGTGCCGCATTTGTATCCCAGCGTGGAGGAACTCGCGGCCAATTGGCCGGTCTGGACGCAATGGGCGAAGCGCCAACAGAGCGGCGAGGCCGTTCTATGGTTCACGCTGGAAGGATTTTTCTGGTTTCCGCGCTCGTTGCTGGGCATCGAAGGGCACTTTTATGCGCTCTACGATCAGCCGGATTTGATTCATCGCATTAACACGGATCTCGTTGCGTGGCACTGCAAAATTGTGGAGAAAGTCTGTTCCATCTGCACGCCTGATTTCATGACCTTTGCCGAAGATATGAGCTATAACCACGGCCCCATGCTCAGCGAAGCGCAGTTCGGTGAATTCCTGCAACCGTATTACGACCAGATCATTCCCTTGCTGCGCCGGCACGGCATCATTCCGCTGGTTGACTCCGATGGTGATATCACCATACCTTCCGCCTGGTTTGAACGCGCCGGTATCGAAGGGATTTTACCTCTGGAGCGGCAGGCGGGTGTGGATATCGCCGTACTTCGCAACATGCATCCGCGCATGAAATTCATCGGTCATTTTGATAAAATGACCATGTCCCGCGGCGAAGCGGCGATGCGCGCCGAGTTCGAGCGGCTGCTGCCGACGGCGGCCAAGGGGGGCCTGATCATCAGTTGCGACCACCAAACCCCGCCCGGCGTTTCTTATCAGGATTACCAGGTTTATCTGCGGCTCTTCCGCCAATACGCCGTGAAAGCGGGGAAGATGTCAGAATCCAACAATATCCGAAAATGACGGCATCAACGACCGGTATTGGCCGCACCCGCGCGCCGTGGCGGTGTGCATCTGGCAGATCGTCCGGGCTGGATGTTTTATGAGCCTGGTGGAACTCGGCGAGAAAAAAAGAACTCATACCACTGAGAATCCGATGCCGCCGGATCGACTGGTACTTGCGCACCGCAGTGGTTCAGCCCCAGGTCTCCCTTGCCGTCCTTGAACATCCGTTCGATCTTCCAACGAGAGAAGGCCACCGGCAGCAGGCCCATGGAGGCCAGCAGCCCGGCCATCAAAATCGCCGGTAGCCGGTCCACCGCGCCGTCAATGGTGATTTGGACATTCCAATTTCGGCCTTCGCGGACCACCAGGCGTTGGTAATGTGACAGCAGTAGGATGGTAAAGCCCAAGAGGGTGATAAACCCGATCATGGCCTCCAAAAAAGTACGCCGCCAATACGCCGCCCACCAAGGCCAGAGGCAGGTTGATCAGCAGCAACCGAACATTATTTCGACGTTTTATCCATAAAATGTGGTAATTTTCGGCGGCGCCGCGGGTTACCTCATTTTGCCGGTGCATCGTACTGAACCCATGGCAGCAACTCGAAGGCCCGGGTCTGCAACGCGTTGGCGTGGGCCTCGACGGCCAATTCAGGGATATTGGCGTTGCCCTTCATCTGGCACGTATTGCAGCCCAAGCGTTCGGGCATGAAATAGTATGCCGATCGTGCTGCCGCCATCATCAATCTACTGGCTATGCGCAAAAGTAACCAACATCAACAGTGGTGGACCCTCCGGACCCGCGCTGCATAGTGCCAAAAATTATGGCCGCACCCCCGATAACCACGCCCAACCGCTTCAATTTACCCATGAATTCAGCACCTTTATAATAAACCCAGTTTCGCATCACAAAATGTTAAAATAGCCTTAAAA
>JAKAYZ010000270.1 GCA_021816165.1 Planctomycetota bacterium
CCGCCGATGAGAGCAGCCCGGTGAATGGTGCGGACCCTCCCTGCGAGCACAAATCAACATACCGTTTCACCGCTGAAGAATAATCCAGGTGAGAAAGACGCCAGAACTGCAGGGCCACACATTGAGCCAATGTATAATCAATATAATAAAATGGCGAGCGGTAAATGTGCTGCTGCGCCTGCCACCGGGTACCGGATGCCGGATATGTCAGGTCGCCCCACTGGCGCCACGGCATGTAAAGGCCTTCAAGCCTGCGCCAAGTTTGATTGCGATCCTGCGGGGACAGTTGGGGATGGTTGTATATTTCATGCTGGAAATGATCAACGCACACGCCATAAGGCAAAAATTCCAATGCCGCCTGCAGATGCATCCTGCGGTACCGCTCGGCATGGTCGCCCATTAAAGACGATATATGCGGATAGGCCAGAAATTCCAGACTCATGGAGTGAATTTCCGCCGCGTCCATTGTCGGCCAGAAGTAGTCCAGAATGGGTTGGTTGCGGCTTTGGTAATTCTGAAACGCGTGTCCCATTTCGTGGGTAAAAACATCTATATCATGATGCGTTCCGTTGAAATTGGCGAAAATGAACGGCATGCCAAATTTTGGAAACGACGTGCAAAAGCCCCCACCCGCTTTGGTCGGTCGATTGTCCAGATCCATAAATCCGCCATCAAGCATCTGGTGGTATAAGTCGGCGAGAAGAGGATGTATCTGTTCAAACATTCCCTGCGCAGCGCCGGTTAAAAATTGCCTGTCCCCCGCTGGCGTTGGATTGCCGGCCGGATCGATAACCGGTTCATCCCATGCGTATAAGTCGTCGAGATTATTGTCGCGCTTTCTTCTCTCCATCAGGCGGCTTACCAGCGGTGTGACATGCGTGAGCACCTCCGTTCGATAAGTTTCCACCTCGGCCGGGCCATAATCCACCCGCCGCATGCGGCGATAACCAAGGGGCGTAAATACGGCGTCACCAAGCACCCGGGCGATTTTGGTGCGCAGTTTAACCAGTTGATCATACAGACTATCCAATTCCTCCCCGTGCGATTGGAAAAAATTCCACATCGCGGCGGCGGCCTGATGGCGCGTCGGCCGATTCAAATTTTGCAGGAATGGCTGCAACCCCGCCAAATTGAATTCACGCCCTTCAAATGCAATCTTCGCACTGGCGAGCAACTGGGTATAGCGGGATTCAAGTCCGGATTCAGTTTCGAGGTCGGCGGCGATTGCCGGATCAAACGTTGAGATGTCCATACGCCACAAAGCCTGCAGGTGTGTCGGCACGGGTGCCGAGCCTTGGCCCTGCTCCGCGGCGAGAATTCTGCGTTTCATCCCGGTTTCATATTCTGTCACTACCGGGCCCATTTGATCGGCGTATTCACGTTCCGCCTTGTATTGAGCGCTGGCCGTATCCTGTGAAAACCGGAGATGCGTGAGCGAAAACCATGTATCGGTCTCCCGGCGCATTGACTCCCAGCGGCGCACAGCATCTGGCGCGTCACCACCGTCCATCAGGGCGAATAATTCCGCGTATCGGGCGGAGAGGCCCTCGCGTGTTGGGCGGTCCGCGTCAATATCAGCAAATTGCATGTAGTCTCCATTTAATACCCAATATCAATACTTTTCAATCACTGGCAACATAATGGCAAATGCCACTGGTGTCTGCGCTCGCCACCATCCCAGGGGCGCACCAAAGAGCACAACGATGGACCGATCGGCCCAACCGAACGGCGTGCGTACCATCGGCAAACCGGCGTAATTGGCGACGCCGGGCGGGGCGATTCAAGCGCCAAGCGGGTCGGCACCCACATAACCGGACAAACTATGCAGATAGTCGTCGCTTTGGACCAGTGCAAGTCGCCTTTGTGATACCGCCAGACGGTAAGGAATTTTAAGCCGCGATTGGGCCCGGGAGTCGGGGTGGTCTTCCATCCATCGTTGCAAATAGGCCACATGACGTTGCCAAAGTGCGATATCACGTTTCTGACGCGTTTGCAGCCGACGCTGGTACCAATCGCTGGAGAGCAGATACTCTCGAGTGAACATGCGACGGACATCGGGATGATGCGCATCACGCCCGTCGTGATGTCCGTGGGCCATAATTGAAAGAAGGGCCTGAAGCGGTGGGCAGGCTTGTTCATAGCTGCCGTCGGCAAAATAACCGAGTGCAACGCGTTTTTGTGTTTCAACAATATTCATGATTCCGTCCACATAGTCGCTCATACCCTGCGACTCCGGTCGGAGCATGGATTGATCAAACACGCGGGCGGGATTGTCAAAAATGCGGCCTAAAAATGTCCGCACAAAATTGTAGTTGATGCGATAGCCAAGCCGGCTGGCAGGAATGCGCCGTGCTTCAAAGTCAAAATCTTCCAATCGATCCATATAGCCGTTCGAGATAAGGAAGAGAGGATCGCGTTCCTGCCGGGTAAGCCGACACCAGATTTCCGGCACAAGCAGGCTGATGTCATGATCGACACGGACATGCGGGCCGATGAAGCCGGCGGAAGTTGAAAAGCCCCCCAGGCCGGTAAGGATGAAGCTGATAAGGGCGGCATTGAGATCGGCCGCCGGGAGTAACGCATTGAAAGGCCCTTTGGTTAAAGCGCCCTCGCTGCCGGCACCGGTGGTGGAAGGGCTTTTGCCGGTGAGAGAACAGATAAGTTCCATGAACAGTTCCGGCAATTCCTGATAATGGATCGGGTTGTAAACAGCCAAGGTGCGGATGCCCGGTTCAGGCGGATTGTTGCGCCGGCCCATGAGCACGGCACCCACGCCAAATTCAATCGGCGCATCCAACTTCATACCGCGCAATAAGCGTGCACCGACTTCCGCCAGATACCGCTCCTGCGGGCGGGTCAGATCGGGGCGCGTCTGGAGATAGCGGGGGTTTTTTGACGGTTTGCCGTCAACCATCCGTGGATGCGCCGAGCACACGTAGTAGCCATCAGCCTCGGCGGCGGCGGAGAGAAATTGTTTCATCGGATCGGTGAAGGCATCAAACGCCGCGACATTGTTGACGATTTCCTGTATGTCGGGTCGCTTGAGAGGTTCAAAATTGGTTATAAAATTGTGGTTAAGCGACAGATCGTATTCGGTCTGGGCGTCAAACCCCGGATGGATGGCTTCATCGGGACGCTGGAACAGTTTGTATTCACAATTAAGGGCAATCTTGACGCTTTGCCCCGGCACCGCACCGGCGAGATGCGGCATGGTTGAAATCGGGGCGACGGTGGAGGCAGTAATGTCATCCTCGGTCTGCACCTTGGCGGCGGGATAAAAATCCTGGCGCAACTTGAATGTACGCCAGCCACCATTTTTAAGCAGGCCCACCCGCAGGTAGGTGCCGCCGGCCTTGCGGCCATCAACTTTCAATTCATGGCCAGGTTCGCCATTGATGATGTCGACGGAAAAATGCGACCGCCAGTCATTTCCCCAGTCAGGCTGGTAGAAGCGCTTAATCAGAAAGACGAGTGCCAGCGTTTCAGCGGGGATATTTTTGAGCCATTCATTGAATTCATCGGTGTAATCCGGCGACGGTGTTAATAATTTAATGACACTGCCGAGCGACCGGCGCTGATCGAGTATCGACCGGGACGGCGTCCGGTTGTAGTCGTGGGGTTGTTTACCGGGCCGCCAGCGAATAGCGTAATCGCGGTCAATAATCTCAGCGGCGCTGCCCAGGTCTTTTTGCAGATCGCTGACGTAGATGGGGCCGTAGATCATGTAATCCAGCAGAGACTTGCTGATTTCACTTTTCCCGCCGCCCGATACGGTACATGGCTTATGACAAAATACGCCGTCGGGCACGGTGGTGGTGACGCGGTATCGCCCTGTGCCGGGGTGTTTGGTAAGAAAAAATCGCTGTCCACTGGCCGTCATGTATACATTGTCAGAGAGCAGCGGAATGGAAATTGTTTTTTTGTTAATCGTCCACGATATGGTTCCGGTTGAAAGATCAAAACGGGCGGTATGCGGAACGTAATAGATAAAGGGATAATTTTTATCAATGGCGTACCCGCCGGGCTGCAGGTCCATGATCCCGGAGTTTTCCGCGGCCAGCAATTCAATGGCTTTCTGGCCTGGCGCGTCGGCACTGGGATGATATTCCATGCCATGGGAATAACTGGGGAAGGCGAGTGCTCCGCCGGCGTGTTCCTCTTCACTGTTGCCAAAGAGGTTGCTGGCAAAACTGATCTGCGTCTTAACCTCTTTTTTGCAGTAGCCGTAATAGTTATCGGCAATAAGCGTAACCATTACACCGGCATCGGATCGGCAGGTAAGTTTGAAGGCGCTGCCGTTGTTGTAGAGTTCATCAGGTGATTTCCAGCACACGCCGTCTGCCCGCTGTCGGTCGGTGGCCTGGTCCCAATGTGGAAGCCCGATATGTTTTTTCGTCAGGCCAACAAGGTGCGGCGCAAGAATCACACAGCCGGTGTGGCCCGACCAGCCTTCCACATCCAGTCCCGCATCATTTTCAGGCAGCATGGGGTCGCCGGCATTACCGACGACGAGCGTGAAGGTGACCGGCAGCCCGACGTCCTCGTAGGGCAGCCCGCGATCAGCGCAAAAACGGCAACGAAACTCCGGGCGGGCGGGCGTCCGATCCCTCGCATGTCCTGGCCGTAAACAGGAATGTCGGGAGACGCAACTATATGCGATGCGAAAATTCTTTATTTTGAGACGCCGCGGCGCGATGTCAGCGGCTTAGCGACCATTGCGCAATCACACTTGCGTCAGATCCGCGTCGAGCGTGCGGCGCAGCAGGCGCAGATCGGCCCAGGCATCGCGCTT
>JAKAYZ010000271.1 GCA_021816165.1 Planctomycetota bacterium
GGTCGGGTTGTCGTATGCATCGGGCATTGCGACGTTGCTGCCGGTGATGAAAATATTTATTTCAACGCAAGGTGTGCATGGATGGGCAGATCAGGCAGCCGCGGAAAGCCGCCTGCACATGGGGTTGATGAATCTGGATCAATCGGTGCATGCCAAGACTTTGGCGATCATCATTTCCCGCGCTGGCCAGAGTGCACCTGCCCCCCTGACTAAACTAAGCCCCGGAGACCGCATCACCCGCGTCGCGGTGCTTTCCGCGCACGGGGCGACGAAAATATCAAGCCATCACTGGCAGGGGATGATGCGTATTCTGGCGCACGTAGCCGACTATACCCCGGTTCAAATGACCATTGCGTCCAGTAGCGGCGCGGTAATTGCCTCTCCCACCATCAAGATGCCAGGTACGCATTGGTACATGTGGACATTTGTGGATGCCATCAGTGCCCTGCCGCAAAGCCGCTGGTGGTGCCTGCTATGGGTGATTGTGCTGTTCATTGTTTTGTGCGTGGTGGGGAGCGCATTTCGGTATATGCAGCAGTACATCAGCATGACGCTGGCGGCCAAGGTGGTGATTAATCTGCGGCGACGGATGCACAATCGCATATTGCAACTGCCGGTGCAGTATTTCTCGGCCCATGGGACAACGGACCTGACAAGCCGTCTTACGCAGGACACTAACACGCTGACAGAAGGGCTTACCACCTTGCTGGGCAAGACGATGCTTGAACCAATGAAGGCGCTGGCGGTGGGAATCGTGGCGTTGCTGATCGACTGGCGAATATGCGTTGGCACGATGGTGATCCTGCCAATAATCGGTGTGATTATCCGAAAATTTTCCAAGCGGATGCGGCGCGCCAGCCGTAAGGGATTGGAAAAATGGTCGGATATGATGGGGATCATCAGCGAGACGCTGCTCGGTATCAGGATTGTCAAAGCCCACAATGGCCAGGGTTATGAGCGGCGGCGGTTCACCAAGGTCAATCGCCATCTGTATCAGCAGCAGGCGCGGCTGGCGCACTATACATCGCTGTCGCGGCCCACCATTGAAACCTTGACGATCGTACTTGGATGCATTCCGGTATTAATTGCGGCCAAGCTGGTGCTAAGCCATTCCATCAATCGCGATTCATTTATTTTTCTGCTGGCTTGCTTCGCAGCCATCTTTGAGCCATTACGAAAACTCTCAGACGTCAATTCCAAATTGCAACAGTCCAACGCGTCAGCGACCCGCATTTTTGAAATTATTGACGAACCAGTCGAGCAGGATGGCAGTCCGCCGCTACCTTCGTTGCCGCGCTTGTCGAAAGAAATAGCGTTCGAGAATATTTCGTTTACTTACGAGAGTTCAAAACAGCCGGTGCTGCAGGAGATTAATTTCACCGTACAGAAGGGGCAGACGGCGGCGATTGTCGGCGCAAATGGCTCGGGGAAGTCGACATTACTTTCGCTGATACCGCGACTGCTGACACCAACCGGCGGGCGAATATTGATCGATTCTGTGGATACTTCCAAGGTTTCGCTTAAATCATTGCGTAAGCATATTGGATTGGTGACACAGGATACGATTCTCTTTGCTGACACTGTCTATAACAACATTGCCTATGCCGCGCCGCATGCTGACCGGGAGGCCGTGCTGGCAGCGAGTCGCCAAAGCTACGCCGATGAATTTATATCGCAGTTGCCCGAGGGGTATAACACCATGGTGGGCCAATCGGGTGTGCGTTTGTCGGGCGGCCAGCGCCAGCGAATTGCGATTGCGCGGGCGATACTGCGCGATCCGGCCATATTGCTTTTGGATGAGGCGATGAGCCAGATTGATGCCGACAGCGAGCAGAAAATCAATTTGGCATTGAAAGAATTTATGCGCAGCCGCACCACCTTTGTGATTGCCCACCGCTTAAGCACCATAGCAGGGGCAGACCTTATCGTGTGCCTTGATTACGGTCGCGTGATTGGTCTGGGAACGCACCAGCAGTTGCTGGCCGAGTGCGCTGGTTACCGTCGGCTTTGTGAGAGCCAATTCGCCGCCGAACCCGCGACGGTTTAGTGCCCGGTTACTGCACTGATTCGATGTCACCTTCGGCAGCATCGGCTATACTGCAGAAGTTATGGATGCACGGCCAATATTATTTACCAACGGAAAGCTGATCGATCCGAATCGCACCCGGGTGCGCGAGGAAGAATTACTGGTGGTGGATGGCAAGATAGCCAAACGGGGCACCGGCCTGAAGGGGCACGCGCCCAAGGCGAAAGTAATCGATTTGTCCGGCTTGCACCTTTCACCGGGCTTTATCGATATACACGTCCATTTGCGTCAGCCAGGACAGGAACATAAAGAAACCATAGCAACGGGTGCGGCGGCGGCAGTGGCAGGCGGTTTCAGCACGATCTGCTGCATGCCAAACACGGTTCCGGCGCTGGACGACCCGGCCCAGATAGAATTTGTCCTCAATCAATCGCGCAGCGCGAATCTTTGCGATGTGCGCCCGTTCGGTGCCATCACCAAGGGGAGAGACGGTAAGGAATTGGCGGAACTGCATTTAATGCACGAGGCGGGTGCCGTAGGATTTAGCGATGATGGAGTCGGCGTGGCATCCGCCGCCGTCATGAGCAGGGCGTTTCAGTACGCCAAGATGTTTGACGGATTAATCAGCCAGCATTGTGAAGAGCCCACACTCTCCGGCGGACCAATGAATGCCGGCATAACGGCCAATCGACTGGGACTTGCGGGGCTGCCGGCCGCCGCCGAAGAATTGATGATCGCCCGCGACTTAATCCTGAATCGCCACATCGGTGCGCGGTACCATGTGCAGCATATCAGCACGGCGGGCGCGGTTGATCTGGTGCGCCGCGCCAAGGCTGAAGGCCAATGTGTGACGGCGGAGGCCGCCCCGCATCATCTGCTATTGACCGATGCCGCCTGCACCAATTACGACACCAACACCAAAATGAACCCGCCCCTGCGTACCGACGCCGATGTACAAGCCTGCATTGACGGGATTGCAGATGGCACCATTGAGGTGCTGGCCACCGATCATGCCCCGCACGCACAAGAGGAAAAGGAACTGGAATTTGACCGGGCACCGTTCGGTATCGTGGGACTGGAAACGGCCTTTCCCCTTTATCTTGAGGCCTTGGTACACACACGCCGCTTATCACTTGCGGCGATGATTCGCCTCATGACGGTTAATCCAGCCCGGGTTATTGGGCTGGCAGATCGCGGATTGCTGGCAGAGGGCAGCAGAAATACGCCATTTGCCGGTAAGTCGGTGCGCGGAAGAGTTAAAATGACGGTGGTAGGCGGTCGAGTCGTCCATGACGAGATAGCGTCCCGGTGAAACCGCCGATGCGGTTCGATCCTGCTTTTGAACCGGTGGCATAATGCTGATTGTAGATGCCTATAACCTGCTGCATGCGGCCGCGAGCCGACCCGGGAAGGTTACAGGTCTGTCGCTTCGGCAGTTGTGCAATGTTTGTGCAAGCATGAAGCTGACATTGGTCATGGATGGTGTTCGCAAACCCAGCGAACCATATCCCGATGACTACGACACGCTTCACTTACAATGGGCGGGGCGTGGGCGATCTGCCGACGACACTATCGTATTGCTTTGTGAATCCTCCACCGGCCGACGGGACATTTGTGTGGTGACCGATGACAGGCAATTGCGAGCACGAGTAATGGCTCTGGGTGCCAAAACGCTTCATTGCGGTGTGTTTCTGAGGCAGGTGTATACCTATCGCCGGGAACAACGCGAACGGCAGGAGCGGACGGCCAAGCAGGCAAGCGTCACCTCGGCAGGCGAAACTGAATTTTGGATGCGTGTTTTTGGTTTTTCGATGCCGGCAGAGAACAATGGAAAACAGGACCCAAGCATTCCGCGGGATAGTCATCAACCAAAGTTCGAGTTGGGCCAAATGACCGAAGCGGATATCGATGCGATCGACATGAGTGCTTATTTGGATTAGGCGATGAAAATGATTTATCGTGTACCCGTGATTTATGCGGCAACTTGTAAGTCTAACCTGGGTCCCATTACGGCGGGCTTCATGGATGGACTATTAATTTATCTCGCCTTTGAGCGGTATCCAACTGGAATAAGCCACTTGGTGGCCACGCATGTCGGAAACCCTACGATAGCGGAAGGTAGACCACACGAGCGCAAAATACTGGCGACGATCATCGAGACCATTGAAACTCATGACTACCGGCGGCGAATTCAACTAAAAGCGATGGGGACGCCATTTCAAGAAAAAGTTTGGACACAATTATTGCATATTCCGCTGGGTGAAACCCGGACATACAAACAAGTGGCCGAAGCCATCGGCGAACCAGGCAAGTACCGTGCTGTCGCCCGAGCCTGTGCAGCGAATCCGATCGCCGTACTGATTCCGTGCCATCGTGTGGTTCAAACCAACGGCCAACTGGGCGGTTATCACTGGGGGACGGAACTCAAAGCTCAATTACTGGACATGGAAGTGCAGGAGGCCGAGAAATTGAAGCGCTCGGGCCAATCTTTGGTATCCAAAGTAGTCAAGGTCTGACGCGGCTATTGCTTTTTTGCCAGCCCCTACGGCGTAACGCAAGTATTATGCCGATATGCGAGTCGTCGCGCTGTTCAGGCGTTTGCTCTGGAAAGTTACCGTTTGTCAAATTTATGTGCCCATAAAAAGTTTTACAGAGTTGCAAAAATCAATCATTGGTGGTAATTAAACGCCGGTCAGGTTCGTGGCGTGGACGCCCGGCACCCCATTTGTTGTGAAAAATCGAGACCGTCATAGTTGGATTTATTT
>JAKAYZ010000272.1 GCA_021816165.1 Planctomycetota bacterium
ACCGGTTTTGCCGGAGCAGTCTGCACCGGCACAAGATTATTCTGCGGCAGGGCGCCGGGGTTTACCGGCGGCAACGGCGTGCTGTTATCAGCGGCCGCACCCGGATTGACATTTGTGGAAATGCTTGTGTCCGGATTGGCCGTGGAGTTTTCCTGCGGGGCCGCGGGCCTCCGCGTTGCCAGCATTATAAGCCCCGCGATCACCACAAAAATTATGATAAACAGCGCAAAAAGAAGCCAAGGACGGAATCTGGCCACCAGCACATCAAGCAAAACGGGGGTTTCCGCATTGGGGCGTACAATCGGCCGGGGAGATGCCGTCTCGCGCGGCGTTGCGGGCGCCGGGGCGTGATATACCTGTGTAAGCGACGGCTTATCGCCGGGAGTCGCAGCGGCATTGGCGCCGGCCGCGGAAGTTGCCCCCGGCGCCGCCGTGGTGGAATTCGCAGGTGGCTGACCGGTTGCAGCCTGACCAGGTGCGGTCTGGGCGGGGGCGGCCTGCGGCCGATTGTATTTCTCCAGCCATTCCGGCATTTTCATGCCGGAACCGGAATGCCGTCCGGATTTTGCGCCCGATTTATCAATTAACTCAAAGAGCGCTGCGGAACCCTTTTTCCGGTTCGTTGCCATATGCCACCCAAACTACCCCGCCGCTGCCGGGCAATCTTCCCGGCAGCCGAGGGGCTAACACCTGTAATGTAGCCTAGTCTGGCCGCGTAAACAACATTTCCGTGAAAGTCTATGATTTTTCGCGAATTATATTATCTGCCGCGGGCGGGAGCGGTCAGTTCCCGCGCGGAAGATCTGCACAAGCTCGAAAGCGTATGTTCGGCGGCACGCAATTCCCGCCCCGTCTTCCAAGCGATACACCAAGTGCACAAAAGTTTTGTGCCGGGCGGCCGCAGCCACACCAGTTCGCCGGCCTGCACTTCGCGCCGCGCTGCCCAGCGAGCCAGTACGGTTACGCCAAGCCCCAGCTTCACCAGTTCCTTAATGGCTTCCATGGAACCAAGCTCCGTATAGGCGCCAAGCGGGGCGCCGCTGCGCGCCAGATAAGTTTCAGCAATATGAAATGTCACACTTTGGCGTGAATAAAGCACATAATGTTGCCGGCCCAAGTCCGCCTTGTCCACTTTCTTCTCCCGGGCCCACGGATGCAACGGATTGACCAGAAATCCCAGCTCATCCTCCAGCAGCGGCTCATAACTGAGTTGGCGGGATTTCGGCCCGCACAATATGATCCCCAGATCAAGCCTGCCATCAAGGATCATTTGCCCGGCCTGTGGTGAATCCGCGGGTGTAATGGCCAGATTCCAGCCCGGATAACTTTCCGCAAATTCCCGGACAGCCGCCGGCAGGATGAACTGGCAAGCCGTCGCCGGCGCACCAATGCGAATTCTGCCCAGATCCGGCCGCGCGGCGGTGGCAACCGCCTGCCTCATTTCCTCCAGCGCGGCGAACACTCGCTGAGTATGGGCCAATAAAACCCGCCCGGGATCCGTGAGGGTTATGGTTCGGCCGGCCCGCGTAAACAGCGGACATCCGGCGTGCTTTTCCAGAGCGGAAATCTGATGACTCACCGCCGACTGCGTTAAGCGCAATGTTTCCGCCGCACGGGTAAAGCTTAGTTGTTGGGCAACCGCTTGAAATATTCGCAATTGATGCACATCATCCATGCGCTATCCATTATTATTTTTAATTACAAATAGTTTTATCATGAGTTGGATTTATAACATCAAAAATGCCAGAATGCAACCATCAGGCTGCGGACGGTAAAACCACCGTGCGGCGGGCGGTTGGCCGCCGCTGAACCGGGAAATGCCGCCGAATAAGGGGTAATCGGCGGAAAGCCGAATCGCTGGCATCGGATTTGCCGCACGAGTCGGTGGACCTGGCACTGACAACCGGCTGTGCGTAAAAGAGCCGGATCAATGCCCGCCGGCCAAGCACAAAGGATAACGTGATGCGTATTGGTTTTGTTCGCCTGATAGACGCCGCGCCGCTGATCATAGCCGTTGAAAAAGGTTTTTTTCCGCAGCCGGAGTTGCCGTATCGCTGCATCGGGAAATAGGCTGGATGAATATTCGTGACAAGCTTACCTATGGACGGCTGGACGCCAGTCACGCCCTGCTGGGCATGGCGATCATGAGCCAGTTGGGCCGCGCGGACTTTGTTGAGCCATTGGTTGGCGTGATGGCACTTGGCGCCGGCGGCAATTCGCTGGTCGTTTCACGGCACCTGGCGGAAATGGGCATCACCTCCGGTGCGGCGCTGGGCAACCTGGTGCGCACCGGCCTTTTCGGCCGCAAAATCGTGTGCGCTCATGTATCAAGTTTTTCCATGCATCATTACCTGCTGCGCGAATGGCTGGCGGAAGGCGGCATGAATCCGGACAAGGACGTGCAGCTTTGCCAGCTTACACCCATGCAGGTTGCCGAACATCTGGAGCGCGGCTAGGTCGATCTGTTCTGTGCCGGCGAACCTTGGGGAACTTTGGCCAAGGAGCGGCAATGGGGATCGGTCATTGCGGCATCCACTGACATTTTGCCCGCGCATCCGGAAAAACTTCTGGCGGTACGACAGCAATATGCACAAGATCATGGCGAAGAAATAAGCCGCGTTGTGCAGGCCGTTCTTCAGGCCTGCCGATACTGCCGGAATCCCGGCAATATCCATGAAATGGCCGCCATTCTGGCCCGGCCGGAATATTTAAATGAAAGCGCGGAACTGCTGGAACGCTGCCTGCGAGCGGATTCCGCCGGCACCGGATCCGCGGCCGCACAGCGTGCGCGGTCCAAAGACTGGTTTGTGCGGAGTTGGCATGACACGCATACATTCCCTTCGTGCACGCATGTGGTATGGATGCTCCGGCAAATGATCCGCTGGGGAGAACTGGCCGCCGATGCACCGGTGCGGCAAATTGCTCAACGATCGGTACGATCGGACTTTTATCGCAAAGAGGCCGAAAGGCTGAATATCCCGCTGCCCCTGACCGATTTTCCCGACATGCCGCTTCGCCGCGGAGTTCTGACCATGACGCCACCCGTCGGCGGTTCCGATGCGGGACCGACGGGCCGCAAGACGGACAGCTTCCTTCAATCGCCGCCGTCGCCGCCTGCTGCCGGGCCGGCGGCGGTATCCGGGCATCGGAACCATGGCCTGCGGCCTCATCGGCCGGCGGGCAACAACGGCGGTGAGGGCCCGCAGGCGGCCGGTGCGGGCAGGACAAAAATCAAGGGCCTCCGCGCGCCGTTCCGTACAGGCGCCGGCTACACGGCGATCGGCATCCGCCGGGGCATATCCGCCGTGACGGAGTAATGGTCCGGCATCGCGGCCGGAGTCCGGCCGGGCTGAATCAGGAGTTTGGCTATGATTCGCAACAGCACGCAACACCTGGTAATCATCGGCAACGGCATGGCCGGCGCCCGAGTCGCGGAGGAAATCCTCAACCGCGATCCCACGCAGTATTCCATAACGATGGTAGGGGTGGAACCGGGCGGCAATTACAACCGGATTCTGCTGTCCAATGTACTCAACGGAACCCAGTCACCGGATCAGATCACACTGAATGCGCTGGACTGGTATGAACGCAACGGCATTGAATTGATTACCTCCCAGGCGGCCATCGGCCTGAACCGCACCAAGCGCCAGGTCATGCTCATGAACGGCCGCACATTGGACTATGACAAAGTCATTATCGCCACGGGCAGTCGGCCGTTCGTTCCGCCGGTACCCGGGGTGGAACTGCACGGCGTATTTGTTTTCCGCACGCTTGATGACTGCCGGGCCATCGAAAAATGGGCTCGAAAATCGACAAACGCCGTCGTGATCGGCGGCGGGCTGCTGGGGCTGGAAGCGGCGCGCGGACTGCTTACGCACGGGCCGAAGGTCCAGGTGGTGGAAATCGCCAATCATCTTATGGCGGTTCAGCTTGATTCGTCTGCCGGCGCTATTCTGGGCAAAACCCTGGCCGCGATGGGAGTCACCGCGCATTGCGGACAAACGGTCGCGGCCCTGCACGGCACCGCGCAACGCGCCGTATCCGCGGTGGAATTCAAGGGCGGCCGGCGGCTGGAATGCGACATGGTGGTTATTTCCGCCGGCATCCGCCCCAACAAGGAAATCGCGGCTGATGCGGCGTTAAAAACCGAACGCGGCATTATGGTCAATGACCACATGCAGACATCTGATCCCGATATTTACGCCGTCGGCGAATGCTGCCAGCATAACGGCCAGGTTTACGGACTTGTCGCGCCGATCTGGGAACAATGCCAGGTGCTCGCGGATCATATCACCGCGCGAAACCCCCATGCCGCATACCGCGGGTCCGTGACGGGCACAAAGCTGAAAGTCATGGGCGTTAATGTGGCCGGTATGGGCGAACGGGACGGCCTGCCCAGCGACGAAATTGTCCGTTATGAGGAACCGGCCGGCGGTGTCTACAAAAAAGTGATCATCCGCGATGGGAAACTGGTGGGCGCAACGCTGCTGGGCGATACGGACAACTTTTCGGACCTGATGGCGATGCTGCAATCCGGCGCCGCATTACCCCGGCGGCGCACGGACCTGCTGTTTGGCCCCGCTCCCGGAGCCGCGACGGGCTGCAGCATGGCGGACCTGCCGGATGAAAAGCGGATCTGCGATTGCAACGGCATTTCCTAGTGTACCGTCCCTAACGTTTCTTTGCACTTGGCAACCTTTGCCAATATGGTGTCGGCGTCCTTGGTCCATGTGAATATTTTCGGAGCGGCATTGTGGGCGTCAATGTA
>JAKAYZ010000273.1:0-2810 GCA_021816165.1 Planctomycetota bacterium
AATTTGCGTGTGGATCATCTGGTCGATCTGGAGAACGGCAGTGAAGCCAAGGGGGATGGCGGCGGTCGGGAAGACCAACGACGACTGATATTTGAAGCCCACGTGGATCATCCCGGCTTTATCAGCGAGGAGATGATCGACGAGGGCGCTGGCTTGCTGCGGGCAGAATTTTTGGGCGGTGTGAAGCCATCCTTTTTTGCCGGGGCGGGTGTGCGTCTATTTCATCCCGAAGGGGAATCGCCATGGACGCTGGCAACTGTCGAAGGCATGCCTGAGCGGCGGGCAAATTCCGAGGCATTGACGTGTGTGCTGAAGTTGCGGAATCCAGGTATGGCGGTTCCGGTTGGAACCATTGGCATGTGGGATTTACCGGATGCCACACTGATGGGGGACTTATTCACTGCAAGGGTTTGTGATGATTTGTCCGGGGCGGCGGCGATGGTCTGTATGCTGCATGCAATTTGCGAACGTGGTATTGGCCGGCCGTTTACGCTGCTTTTTACGCGTGGGGAAGAGATTGGATTTTTGGGTGCCTTTGCCGCCATCAAAGATGATACGCTCTGGGCGCGGGAAAATCGCAGGCATTGCTGCGTCGTTGGATTGGAAAATAGCCGTGCCATGCCGCAGGCGGCGATGGGGCTCGGGGCGGTTTTGCGGGTGGGCGACCGAACCAGCATTTTCAGTTCTGCACTGACGCGCTTTATTAAATTAACTTCCGACGATCTGACCGACACCCTGACCGATTATCGGTGCCAGCGGGCGTTGATGGATGGTGGCACGTGCAACAGCACGGTATTTGACGCCGCGGGTTTTGATTCTGCGGGGCTGACGCTGCCCTTGGCCAATTACCATAATATGGTTGCGGAAGACGAGGTGTTATCGTGCGTTCCGACGGTACCGCGCACCGGCGAAAAGATTGGCAGCGAGGCCATCTGCGTTACCGATTTTGCCCATCTTGTGGAATTGATGGTGCACCTGGTGGAACGGTTCCACCAGTACACGGGCGACCATCGGGGACTCCAGGCGCAATTGAATGCACGCCTCACCCGTCATGCAGAGAGGCTGTACACTTCTGTTAAGTTGCACCGAGAGATGGAAGATTAGATGACCACACCACGCGCAGCCACGCCGTCAACGACCACGGACTGCATCTGGATTCATTCGCCATCCCAGCTTGCCGAATACTGCCATACATGGCATGCGGCAGGGGCTTTCGGTTTTGATACGGAGTTTATTGGCGAGCGGACATTTATCCCGGAATTGTGCCTTATTCAAATTTGCTCTTCCGGTGAGGTGGCGTTGATTGATCCACTGGCGATTGAAGACCTTTCTCCACTGGGGCATCTGATAAGCGATCCGAATGTGATTAAATACTGTCATGCCGGCAGTCAGGATATCGCCATCATGCATGAATGCGGATACACACCGGCCAATGTATTTGACACGCAATTGATGGCGGGATTGCTGGGCCTCACCTACCCCATTTCATACGCCAAAGTGGTGGAACATATCTGCGGTATACAGTTGGATAAGGCCCATACCTACAGCGCGTGGGATCGTCGGCCACTGGCCAAGGCGCAACTGATTTATGCCGCAGATGACGTGCGCTATCTGCCGGCGGTCTTTGAACAGTTGCGCCGGCGCATTGAGTCCTGCGGGCGCACAGGATGGATGCAGGAGCTGTGCCACGAGGAATTGCAACATGCCGTCGCTCCGCCCGACACGCGCGATTTATGGATGAAACTTAAGGCACCGCGATCGATGAATCGGCAGCAGCTTGGCGTACTGCGGGAAATAACGGCGTGGCGCCATCAGTTGGCATACGAACACAACACACCCGTGCGGGCGTTTTTATCCGATTCAGCCATTCGCGATATCGCCAAAATGATGCCGCAGACGGTTCCGCAGTTGGCGCGGATTGAGGGCATCAGCGAGCAGGAATTAAAATCGTACGGGCCGTTTATTATCGAATTAATCGACAACGTTCGTCGTATGCCGACCAACCAGTTGCCGGATTTTGCAAGCGAGGGGCGGGATTCTCTGGAGACCAGCCAGTTTATTGAGCGTGTGTGGGCGGCGGCGCAGGCCATTTGCCTGGGGCAGAATGTTTCGACCAATCTGGTGACCAGTCAGGCCGCCATCACGGATTGGGCGATGAAAAAACTGGCGGGTGAAAGCCTTGAAGGGCACGAATTGATGCATGGCTGGCGGCGCGAATGCCTTGGCCAGCCACTGGATGATGTCGTGGCCGGTCGCACAACTTTAACCTTGGCCATGCAAGATCAAGCGCTGAAAACATCGATACAGATGGGGAATTGACACATGTGCGGCATTGCCGGTTTCGCCTGCTGGAATCGCCCCCCCCACCGGCTGACTGCAGAAGCGTGGAATGAGAGCCTTACCAAGGCGGCGCACAGGGCTGATGAATTGCTTCGCCATCGCGGGCCGGATGGCAGCGGCCGGTGGCAAGCGTTACCAGCCACGGAAGATCGCGCTGAAGTTTGGCTGGTACACCGCCGCCTGAGCATCATGGACCCCGCCGGAGGGCAGCAGCCCATGGAAAATGAAGATGGTACCGTTCATGTCATATTTAATGGTGAAATTTATAATCATCGAGAATTGCGGAGTGAATTGAGCGGTCTCGGACATCGATTTAATTCCGATCATTGCGATACCGAGGTACTGGTGCATGGATGGGAACAGTGGAAGACCGATTTGCCAGGTAAATTGCGGGGCATGTTTGCCTTTGCCGTTTGGGATTCTCAATCGCAGGAACTGTTTTTAGCGCGGGATTACTTTGGTCAAAAGCC
>JAKAYZ010000273.1:2820-4745 GCA_021816165.1 Planctomycetota bacterium
TCTTTTACGCCATCCATGATGGATGCGTGGCCTTTGCAAGCACGCTTCCTGCCGTGCGATGCTGGCCGGGTGTAGCGCCGCGGGCATCGATTGCGTCATTGAGGCAATATCTGCAGTTCGGTTATATACCGCCACCCAGCACCGTTTACCGCGATATTAAATGTATTGAGCCGGGATCATGGATACGGTTGACGGCCGGCCAGCTATTCACCGGCGTCTTCTGGCGGCCGGAGAATGCGCTGCAGATGAATGGCGGCGTGATCAAGACGGTGCGTGACGAGGACATCCATGATTTACGGCAACTGATATTCAGTGCGGTGGAATCGCAACTGCATGCGGATGTGCCGATGGTGGGGTTTTTATCGGGGGGAATCGATTCCGCTCTGGTATGCGGGGTAGCGCGCCAATTATTGGGTGGCCGGCGCGAAATGCAGGTGGTGACGGTTGGTTTTGATGAGACGAGTTTTGATGAAATGCCGCTGGCCGGGCACACGGCCCGCGCCGCCAACCTGCGGCACCATCAATGCCGAATCGATATGAAGCCATCAGCGATGGCCACGCTTGAATGGCTGATGGAATTTACGCTGGGTCAACCGTTTGCCGATTCTTCCATTTTGCCAACTTATTGGGTGGCCAATGCGGCGCGATCACTCGCACCGTGCGCCATATCGGGAGACGGCGGCGACGAGATATTCGGTGGCTACGATCGGTACCGCGCCGCACGGATGCTCAAGGCCGGGCTGCGCCTGCCGCGATGGAAATATCGCTCGGAAAGAATGCGGCGAATGGCAGCGGCGAGCAGTCAAAAGGGTGGGCGGGAACAATACACCGCGCTATGCTCGATATTTCAACCAGAGGATTTAAGGCCGCTGGGCATGCAGAAGGACGGCGACCGCGACAAATCCCAGCCTGGCATGGATGTGATTCGTCAATGCATGCTGATGGACCAATCCAACTATCTGCCGGGCGATGTGCTTTGGAAGGTGGATGCTGCATCGATGGCGTGCGGCTTGGAAGTGCGCAGCCCATTGCTGGACCATCAACTGGCGAACTGGGCCAATCGTTTTTGTGGCGAGGTCATGATGAACTGGCGGCAAGGCAAGTTACTGGTGCGCCGGGCGATGAGGGACTTTCTACCTCGGGAGGTACAACGCGGGCGCAAGCGCGGCTTCGGTGTGCCGATCGGGCAGTGGTTTCGATCATCGCTGCGTGGGGAGACGGAAAGCTGCCTGCTTGCGGGCGGTTCTCTGTCAACGCAATTGGGACTGAAAATGCTACCGGAGCGGCTGTGGAAAGAGCATCTGAACGGCGAACGCGATCATACGCATCGCCTGTTTGCCCTTCTGATGATGGAAATGTGGTACCGCCAGAACCCCAACTTGCCAATCGGTTGAACATGTAAAACCAAGCCAATGCCGTCGGAGGCATTTTCAGACGGCTCCCGGCGACATCGTCGGGGACAGCAAGTGTTCCATCGTCATTACGGGTAGAATGCATGCTGTGATTGGGTTTCCGAAATGTTCTGAATAAGGCTTTCAACGGAATGGAAATAAGAAACTTCTGCATTATTGCCCACATTGATCATGGCAAATCGACGCTGGCGGATCGCATATTAGAGCGTACCGGTGCGATTACCGAACGGGAAATGCAGGCGCAATTTTTGGATGATCTGGACCTGGAGCGTGAGCGTGGCATTACGATCAAGGCCAGTGCTGTCACGGTACCGCACGAATTTGACGGCAAAAAATACATGCTGAATCTGATTGATACACCGGGCCATGTGGATTTTCATTACGAGGTGGCCAAAGCGCTTCAAGCCTGCGAAGGTGCTCTGCTGGTGGTGGATGCCACGCAAGGGGTTCAGGCCCAGACCGTCGCCAATGCGTATGCGGCGATTGAACAGAATTTAGAAATCATCCCTGTCA
>JAKAYZ010000274.1 GCA_021816165.1 Planctomycetota bacterium
GGCGATATGGTCAAAAATAACCGACGCTGCATGACGGCGAGCACCACCCACCGCCAGGGGAATGCCAGCGTCGCCAACACTGCACCCATCAAAGCCAAACCCGCATCATGAGCGCTTATGGCATTAAGACCCACAATTAAAGCCAGCGCCAGCGGCGCATTGGCCAAGATGTAAGCGGGCACAAACCATCCGGCAGAATCGCGGGTCAATTCAATAGCGCTGTCCATCAAAGCGGCGAATTGCTCTGATTCAGGAAAGTAATCTTCGGCAGACAGCGACAAAAGCTAATTCTCCTCCATTACAGGGCGCTGGAGACGCCCATCTATGTAACCGCCCCGGCGTCAGCGGTGCTGCATCAGATGAATAAACAGCAAATACAGGCACGCGCCCATCTCAATAGCCACCAGCGGCGAAAGAAGCGAGAAGATCAACAGCCACATATTTCGCCACAACCATAGACCCCGGCCCGACGCACTACGCGACCGTCGCAGGATTTCCAATCCCTCGCGGCTGTAATTGACGCCATCGTATTGTGTTGAACATTCAGTGCAGATGGGACGGTGGGTGATGACACAGCGACCGACTGCAAGTCGATCCGGATGATTAATACAATAATCTCGCTTGAGCGACATAAAATTTACATTACCGTTGGACGCTGTAAACCAATCAAATAAAGCCTATGCGAGATTGCAGTTGACCGCAATATTGACATGGAGCCGGCGATAGATGCCTTCGCGACACATTCTGTCGCAGGCAGCCATTTCCGGTGTATCGCAACATATTCTTGGCGGCTGGCCCGCACCATGGCCCTTGCTCATACGGCCATCGACTGATGTCATTGCCTGCACGCCGATGGCGCAACGCCAACCCGAGCCATATTCATCAAATGCGGCAAGGTAAGTTCAAGGGCGGCGGCCATATGATTCACCCTCCGCCAATTGAAGTGAGTGTGGCGATCACTTTCGGCGGGTGGCGAAGAGCTCGGCACCAATGGTGTAAAAAATCTTGGTCCCCGCACCAATGACACCCCGAATCGTGCCAGAAATTTTGGACCGTCCAATCCGGCGTCGGTAGTCGACCGGGACTTCTATAATGCGCAACCCCGCCACCACGGCCCGTATTTGCATTTGAACCGTCCAGCCGAAGTTTTGATCATCCATATTGAGCCGATCGTAAGCCGTTTTGCGAATCGCACGAAAGGGCCCAAGGTCGGTATAACGGTGATGCCACAGTAAACGAATCAGGAAGCATGCCAAAAAGCCGCCAAAGCGTTGCTGCGGCAACAGGGCACCGCGCTGGCGCTTGCCCATGGTGCGGGACCCGAGAACCATATCCGCCCGGTCATCTGCAATGGGTGCGACCAAAGCGTCCATGTGCTGCGGGTAGTCGCTCAAATCACCATCGACAAAAACTAAAATGTCGGCATCGGTGGCGGCGGCGCATCCCGCCAGGCATGCACGCCCGTAGCCGCGCTCCGGCACATGAATCACCTCGGCACCTGCGGAGGCTGCCTCCTGCGCGGTGGCATCGGTGGAGCCGTTATCGCACACGATGATCCGCTTAACCCAACGCGGCACGGCCCGCACCACCTGCCCGATGGAGGCCTGTTCATTAAGGGCAGGGATAATTACGACCACGGATCGGCCGGAAAGCTTCAATTCGGTGGCATCATCCATCACAAAGCCCCCGGCAACTTGGGGTTGGTGGCTGGGACGGCCGGTGCGACCGGGGGGAACCATCGGAGCGTGGGAATAAAGGCCTCAAGAATAAACAGCAGGATAATCGGTGCATGTTCAACCCATATCAATCCAGGATAAATATAACTGAGATGATACAGCCCCAGCGTGCACGACCAGAGCAGGATCGAGAGGCGCGGACTTAACGCAAGCATCGGCGTCAACCAGGTGTAGTACCAGGGCAGTTCCGTGGGGGAAAGCAGAAATATAAGGGCGGTGAGCCAGAGACCCAGTTTTATTAAATCAATTTCATCTTTGGGCCTGCGCCACATGAGACCGCACACCGCCAATGCGTACAGCACCATCACCGTCATCCGGCTGGCACGCTGAGCTGCGAACCAGGATGTCATAAGCCCGCTCCACACATGTGAGATAAGGTGAAACACCAGATCGTTGGCCTCCCAGTAATGGGCGTAGGCCTGCACGGAAATAAACGCGCGTGGGCCGGTGAGCAGCATGGGGGATAGCGCGATGCATGTGGAGAGTATTAACGCTACCAGCGTTGCGGCCAGGCGTTTGGGATATTTCCAGTATTTTCGTATTACAATAGAGATGAATACCAACGGCCAGAATTTGGCCCCAATCGCCAAACCCAGCGCCACACATGCCCAGATGGCGCAGTCACTTACCAGCAGCAGAAAGAACAGGGCCACAAAAAAAAGGGCTATCGAATCCAGATGAGCTTCATTGGCAAAGGAGTTAATGACCATCGGATTCCACCAGTAAAGCAGCAACCAGCCGGACGGCAGCCGTAAATGGCGCAGCGTCAAGCCGATGGCCACCGCCGTGCCGGCATCAAAAAGCACAAGCCACCATTTGAGCATAATGGTGCTGGACGGCGCCATAAAGGCGGCGATAGCAAATACCGCTTCGCTTACCGGGGGGTAAATGGTGGGAAGCTTGCGGTGGTTGATGTGCGAAATTAGTGCCCGGTGCCGAATGGCCAAGGTGTGCAGGCCAGCGGGAAGACCGGCTGCCTTATTGGACAGGGCCGCAGCCGGGCTTTGCGCCCATGGGTTGTAGCCGTGTGTCCAAACCAGTCCATCCCACAGGTAGCGGAGGCAATCGGTTTGGCGCACGGGCGGCGCGGGGATTAATACCAGCCGTGCGGCAGCCCCGACAAGAACGATCCAAAACAGCATCCAGCGCGGCTGCACAAATTTCATGCACATGGCGCTGGCGACAAAAAGCAGGCCAACACCGACGCTTCCTGCAACCAGAGGAATCCGGGGCACCTGCGAGTTAAGTGCCTCGGCGATGATTGCGGACCAGCCCAGCAGGACGGCGGCCAAAACCAGCACCACGCCCGTGATTACCAGCAGGACGTTCGATGCGCGGGATGGAGTAATATGCCTACCTGCCACCAGTTTCAGTTCCCCCGGATTTTCGATTGGTTGGATGATACCCAGCGCCACACCTGAAGTTGAGAGAGATGTACAAGAAGTGGGGCATAGATCACCATATCCAATCGATATTTTTCTACGTAAGATCATATGGGTTGGGACGACTAAGACAAAGGTTCAGGCGGCGGCTGGAGCATGGTGGGCTGCATGTACAACTTTCGGCAAGCGAAACGCAGAGCATCCGCCGGGCAGACCGGTCGATCGGTGGTGTTCCACCATCTTGATGACCCGGCCCGGAATTCAGGTTGGCGCATCGGCATTGTGATACCTTGCAAGGGGGATCAGGCACTTTTGCCGTCTTGCCTGCAGTCACTGGAGCCATTCCGGCTGGCGGGTGATCAAATTGTGTTGGTGGATGGTGATGGAATCGCCGACTTGGCGGCCGACATGCGGCTGCAGGGAATACATTACCTGCATGCCGAAGATTCGCGACGTGGTTCGGTCATCAATCGCGGCATTGCGTGGCTATTACAGAACGCAAACGTGGATGTTTTAATGGTATGCCACGCCGATATGCGAGTGGCGATTGATACCCGAGTTGCCATGGTCGAGGGGATGACGGCCGACGCCCGGCACCTGTGGGGCTGGATGGGGCACCGTATTGACGATCGGCGTTGGCGATACCGCGTGGTAGAATGGGGCAACAACTGGCGCGGGGCGAGCCTGCACCTGCCCTACGGTGACCAACTAATGTTTGTCGGGGTGGATTTGCTGGCCCAAAGTGGTGGTTGGCCCGGCCAACCGAATATGGAAGATATTGAATTATCGCTGCGGCTGCGAAAAATCACACCTCCGATGCGTATTAAAACGCCGGTACTTATCAGTGGTCGGCACTGGCAAAGGGGCATCATAAAAACCACGCTGCGGAACTGGCTGACTGCCACACGGTACGCCGCCCACCGAAAGCCAATACAGGATGAGGGAGCATGTCTGATACCCAAATCGTAAACGCTGGGGCAGATGCCGGGCGCATAGCATTGATTCTGGTGGCAAAGGAGGCGGTTGCCGGGCGCGTTAAAACGCGGCTGACCCCGCAACTTTCGGCGCAGAATGCGGCGCAAGTTTACCGGGTATTTCTGAAGCACGTGCGCCGTGTGTGCGAACAGACAGCAAATCGCGACCAGCATCTGCAATTGGTGCTGTTGTTTGACCCTCCTCATTCGATTGAATCGTGGCACGCGTGGTCTCGATGGTTGAAGGTCGCGCAGAGTGCCGGCGATCTGGGTGATCGGCTCAGGCAGGGGCAGAATACTTTGGCGGAAACGCATGCGGGTGGATGCCTATTTTTGGGGGCGGATGCACCGGAATTAACGACCGACCAACTCCTGTGGGCGGCGCGCGAGGTGCGGCGAGGTTACTGCATCATGATACCGTCGAACGATGGGGGATATGTGGTCATTGGAATGCCGACGGGTGGCCCGGCTCTTTTTGATGGCATCACATGGAGCACCGCGATGGTGGCGGCCCAGACGCGCGAGGCGGCGACTCGGCAAGGGGCCGAAATGAAGGAGCTGCCCCCCGTAGCTGATATTGATCATCCCGATGATCTGGCGAATCTGCTTGCCCGCCTGCAGAAATCGTCATCTTCAGCAGACATC
>JAKAYZ010000275.1 GCA_021816165.1 Planctomycetota bacterium
CGCCAAGAAACGCCAAGCACATTGGATATGGGCCTGCCCAATTGTCGTGATGCGGCCAATATCGCGAGATTTGTCCAATGATAAAACCTCTGTGGCTCTTTTCTCTGCGCGCTAAAAAACAACTTTCATCATGCCAACGGCATGATACACTAACTCGCACAGGGAAGAGTTACGATCTTGCGCAGAGCCGCTGAGCCACGGAGAGAATTGAAAGCTACGAAATAACGCCGAGCCGCAAGGTTCACAAAATTAACCGTGAAAATAATCGGTATGAGAACGGCCCGTTTAGCCGCCGGGCTTGTCCCGGCGGGTGTCTTTTCAATGAAAATCCCCGCGCCCTTGGCCATCCTCAGCTATCACTTGTACAAACTCCCAGGTTTAACGCAGACGCCATTTTCAGCATCCAATCGTGAAGGCTGCGTCGATGGTTCCGTGTGCATAAATTAAGCCATGGTTTCCTGCCAGCATGGCAGGGAACAGCACTTTCGGCACAATGAAGGCGGCGGAATCACAGGTGCCGGCAAGTTAATTTAAAAATTGTAAGTGCATGTATAATAAGGTTTAATGGTTAAATTGTCAGCCTATGTTTATCCTGCGGCACGGTCATTGCTTTAATGACCTTGGTGCGGTTAGCCGTGTGGCATCGGGGGCGTGTGTCCTACCGAGAGTCTTCGCGGGCGTCGGTGGCTGTGCCGTTGGCGTCTTGGATCGGGTTTACCGCCACGAAAGGATGTTTTAACTATGCCAAAAGTAATTGGAATTGACCTTGGAACCACAAATTCGGTCGTCGCGATTATGGAGGGCACTCAACCTAAGGTGCTGATTAACTCGCAGGGGTCGCGCCTGACACCATCAGTTGTAGGTTTTACCGATAAAGGGGAACGGCTCGTTGGTTTGCCTGCAAAGCATCAGCAGGTGACCAATCCAACCAACACGGTTTTCTCGATCAAGCGTTTCATGGGGCGTCGTCATAGTGAAGTGGGCGGCGAGGAAAAACTTGTCCCCTATAAAATTATTGGCGGTCCGGAAGAGTTGGTGAAGGTGGAAGTTCGGGGCAAAACCTACACCCCACCGGAAATTTCTGCCATGATCCTGCAGGATTTGAAAAAGACCGCTGAAGATTACCTGGGTGAGAAGGTCACGGACGCCATCATCACCGTCCCCGCCTATTTTAACGATTCACAGCGCCTGGCCACGAAAGAGGCGGGCGAAATTGCCGGGCTTACCGTCAAACGTGTGCTGCCGGAACCGACTGCCGCAGCACTTGCGTACGGTATGGACAAGAAAAAGGGCGGCAAGATAGCGGTGTTTGACCTTGGCGGAGGCACCTTTGACGTATCCGTGCTGGATGTTGCCGAGGGTGTTTTTGAGGTGCTGTCGATCAACGGCGATACGCATCTCGGTGGCGACGATTTTGATCAAATACTGGTCGATCATCTGGCGGAAGAGTTCCGCAAGCAGACGGGTGTGGATCTGCGAAAAGACCCCATGGCCCTGCAGCGGCTTAAAGAGGCGGCTGAAAAAGCCAAGATTGAGCTTTCCACCAATATGGAAACCAGCATCAACTTGCCGTTTATCACTGCCGATGCCAGTGGGCCCAAGCATTTGCAAACCAGTCTGACACGGAGCAAATTTGAATCCCTCACCAGCAAATTGATTGAAAAGTGCCGTCAGCCGGTGCTTAAGGCTTTGGAGGATGCCAAGCTTACTGCATCGCAAATTGATGAGGTGCTGCTGGTTGGCGGTTCCACGCGTATCCCACGTGTGCAGCAACTGGTGAAGGAAATTTTTGGTAAAGAGGGTAATAAATCGGTCAATCCTGATGAAGCGGTCGCCTTGGGTGCCGCGGTACAGGGTGGCATCACAACCGGCGAGGTGAAGGATATCCTGGTGCTTGACGTTACGCCGTTGACACTTGGGCTTGAAACGCTCGGTGGGGTAATGACCCCGCTGATCCCGCGCAATACCACCATACCCACCAGCAAGACGGAAACCTTCAGCACCGCGGCGGACAATCAGACCAGTGTAGAGGTGCATGTCTTGCAGGGTGAGCGTCCAATGGCCAAGGACAATCGCACGTTGGGCAAATTTCAACTCACCGGCATTGCGCCGGCTCCGCGTGGCATGCCGCAAATTGAAGTTACCTTCGATATTGATGTCAACGGCATCCTCAATGTCAAGGCCAAGGATAAGGCCACCAGTAAAGAAAGTACGGTTAAAATTACCGGCCATAGCGGCCTGTCGAAGGAAGAAATCGAGCGGATGAAGAAGGAAGCCGAGGCGCACGCGGCCGAAGACAAGGCTCGCCGCGAACTCGTCGACCTTAAAAATCAGGCTGAAGCTGTTACCTTGCAGGTTGAAAAGGAACTGCAGGAGCATGGCGACAAGGTTGGGCCGCAGGAACGCGCCGATTTGGAAAACTCGCTGAATCAGACGCGCGAGGTGCTTAAAGGCGAGGATAAAAAGGCCATTGAAAAGGCGTTGGAGAGCCTGAACAAGGCCCGGCTCAAGCTCGGTGAGTCAATCTACAAGGCCACGGGCGGCGACGCCGGCGGTGCATCCGGTGGGGCAGGTGCGGGTGCCGGTGCGGCCGGTGGCGAGCAGCCGCCTCAAGGCGGTGGCGATGCCGGTAAAAAGCCGGACGATGTCATCGACGCTGAATATGAAGTGAAGTGATCGGTAAAAATTTTATCGGTTTTCAGGGGCCGCCACTGAACTCAACGGTTCCGTGGCGGTCTCCTCTTTTAATGCGGAGGGCATGATGCCCGGTACAGAGCCGCTGGCCATTCGGCTGAAGAAAAGTGAGTCCCTCGAAATCGACTGGTCAGATGGCCAAACGGCGGTTTACCCATTGCGCTTTCTCCGTCGTATGTGCCCCTGTGCAAGTTGCTGTGGCGAACGGGATCTGCTGGGACGGCAACTTTTGCCGGTGGTTAAGACCAGCTACGATGGTCCGATTACTGCAGGTGGTGCCGAGTTGGTCGGGCATTATGCCCTGCGGATGATCTGGTCTGATCATCATGCCACGGGGCTTTATACGTACGAATATCTGCATGAGCTGGCCGCTAAAATTCCCGCCGGGGGCCCAGCCCCTACCGACGGACGCAAATCGGGCAGCGATTAAGGGGCATTTATTTATGCCGATCGCCTTGCGGTCCGGGCCAGAGTCGGCGGCGGCCATCGGCGGCGATAGAATATGTGGTGCGGAGGTGCCGCCGATGGCGGTCGGGCGGCCGGAGAGATCAAAAGAAAGGTGATTCGTTTTTCGAAATGACGCAAGAAACTTCAACCCCCCAATCGTCACAACCGGAAACGCCGGCTTCGCCGAACTCGGCGGTGAATTCGGATCAGGTATTGTTCTACCCCGTTAAGGGCGAACTTATCACCTTGCCGGCGCGTGTGCCGATATTGGCGACCGCTGATGTGGTGGCATTTAAGGAATCGCCGGTGCGAATTAACATTCGCACCGATGAGGCTCGGCGGGTACTGGAATTTGCCAATGAGACCGAGCAACTCGTGGCGGTGGTGTTACAGAAAAATCCGGCGATCACATCCCCCGGCAAAGGAGATTTGCATACGGTGGGAATGCTGGGCCTTGTATTGAAAATATTTCCCGACGGCGAACAGAACTCCAGTGCCATGTTCAACGGTTTTGAGCGCGTGGTCATCAACGGAGAAATTACCACCGACCCGATCCTCAGTGCCCCGGTTCGCCTTATGCCGGACGTGCCCGGTGCCTCGGAAGAAAAACTGGAACTGCTTTTTGAGGCGGTACGCACCGCTGCCATACGTCTCATCGAGATATCCCCCGATATTCCGCCGGAAGCGGCGGCCATGCTCAACGAGATTAAGGGGGCCGCAGCACTTGCTGATTTTCTGGCTGAAAGACTGGACCAGCCGCCTGAAGCCAAGCAGCAACTCATGGCGCAGAATGATGTTTACCAGCGTCTGGATGAGGTGGGTCGGCAGATAGCACGACGAATTGAAATGATGGAACTCATCAATAAAATTCGCGGTGATGCCCGATCTCGCATTGACGACCAGCAGAAAAAATATTTCCTGCGGGAGCAGATTCAATCCATCCAGAAAGAAATCGGTGATGACGACCCTGAACTTCGGGACGTTGCCCGCTTGCGCCAGCGCATCAATGACGCCAAATTACCATCGGCCGTGAAAGAGGAAGTTGAGCGTGAACTGGATCGACTCTCGAGCATACCGCAGGCCTCGCCGGAATATTCGCTGATTCGCGGGTATCTGGAAACCGTTGCTGCACTGCCGTGGTCTGTCGAGACGCCGGATCATTTTGATCTTAAGCGTGCGCGGGGGATTTTAGAGGAAGACCATTACGACCTGGAAAAAATCAAGCGGCGCATATTGGAATTTCTCGCTGTACGCCGACTGAATCCCAGCGGTCGCGGTTCCATTTTGTGCTTTGTCGGGCCGCCGGGGGTGGGGAAAACCAGTTTGGGCAAATCGATCGCCCGGGCGCTGGGGCGCAAATTTTTCCGCTTAAGTCTCGGCGGCGTCCGTGATGAGGCTGACATCCGCGGGCATCGCCGCACCTATGTGGGGGCATTTCCCGGACGAATTATTGAGGGCTTGCGAAAATGCGCCAGCCGCAATCCCGTCATGATGCTGGATGAAATTGACAAGTTGAGCAGTGATTTTCGTGGTGATCCCGCATCGGCCCTGCTCGAGGTACTTGACCCGGAGCAGAACCACACATTCCAGGA
>JAKAYZ010000276.1 GCA_021816165.1 Planctomycetota bacterium
CCCTTTAATAGACTTTTTCTGCGGCAACTTCCTGTACCGGAAACGCCACCGCCCGATTCTGTCCTTCGGGCACAATAACCACACGACCGGAAGCCGCAGGTCCGCTGAATCCAGCAAATGGATAGTCAAAGGGCACCTTCTGGCCATCGACCACCGGTACACCCACCGGCAAAGGGAACCCATTGTTAAGCGACCCGCCGCTGGGCGATGACACCGTCACCATAGGCATAGGACCATTGGGCCTGGGTGTGGTTCGAACCGCAATTGTCCTATTCCCAGCGCCCGCAGACATAGCCGTTTGCCGGCCAAGGTAGGCCCCGGCCAGACCGAAAAGTCCGGCAGTAAGCACGATCGCGGCGGCGAGTTTCATCGTCGACCCGTGGATGGCATAACCCTGCGCTCGAACCGATGAAGATGACGGTCGCGATGGCGCAGCCACCGGGGCATGTAAAAAATTGCGCACCACCTGCCATTCCACCTGGCGCTGTAAAAACCGGATGGCCAGCATTTTCCACCCGTCGCTGGTGGAAGCGATGTGTTGCAGCAGCCTGCGGCGCCGGTCTTCCGGCAATTCCGCATCAACCAGCAGGTCGCGTTCAGCGTCCAGGCTCTCCGTTTCACTAAGGCGGGCAGCACGCTGCGGGGTAATTGATTTCATGGCTATTTTCTCCAGACATTTGGGTAAGTTCTTGTGGCCATCCTTCATCCGTAGGATTCTTCCATCAGGCGGCGCAACTTCTGGCGGGTGCGAAACAGCCGCATTTCCACTACCGCGGTGGTCACGCCCAGTCGGGCCGCGATGTCCTTGTAAGAACAATCATCCACATGCTTCATCAGCAACAACTCCACATCGCGCGACGGCAGCGTGGCCATGGCCTGGCGCAGGTAGTCAACCCGTTCGCTGGCCAGCAGCGCATCAAGTGGATCAGCCTTAACGGCACCGGGCATTGTTCCCTGTCTGGCCCGCGCCAGGTCCGCCGCTTCCTGCACCCGCCGCCGCGCCCGGCCCAATGTGCGCCGATGCATCAGTGCCGCTCGAACGGTGAGCCGATACAGCCACGGCTTCGCCCGCTCCAGCGATTCCAACGTGGCCCAGTTTCGCACGGCTGCCGCAGCAACCTCCTGCATGACATCGTCGGCCCCCTCGTAACTCCGCAGGCGCGCCACCGCCACCGCCCTCAGCCAGGCACCATGCAGGCGCAAAGCCTCCGCGGCACTGCGCGGCACGGATTGCGCTTCGGCAATGGCTGGGGTTGAATTTCCTGACATTCCATTCACCACATCACCCGGGCCTTCTGGCTCATTATACGTTGCCAAACAGGCCCTGAGCTTTCGGTTCAACCCACCAATTTGCGGTCTTATAAAAAATTGTGGTCGGTAATTGACGGCTCAAGGGCCATTTCATCCACGCAGAACCAAATCGTCCCGATGGACCACCTCGTCATAAAAGGTATCGCTGTCCAGCAGGGCCCCAAATTCCCGCGTCTTATGGCCGCGAATTTTATCCACATCTTCGCGACTGTAATTGCACAAACCGTGCGCCAGCACCCGGCCATCGGCATCGGTAATCGCGACCGGGTCCCCGCGGGCAAAGGTGCCATTGGCCCCCACAATGCCGCTGGCCAGCAAAGACTTGTTATTTTTCAGTGCGGCAGCCGCTCCGGCATCCACCACCAGGGTGCCGCGCGGACGCGCAGTCAGCCCAATCCATCGGCTGCGCGCGGAAAGACGCCGCGAATCCGGTAGAATAAGCGTGCCCATGTCTTCGCCCTTTAACAGCCTTTGCACAATAGCGGGTATTTTCCCGTTAGCGATAATCACCGGAACGCCGGCGGTTTTAACCGTACCCGCCGCCACCAGCTTGCTGTTCATGCCCCCGGAGCCGCGCGCCGATTTTTCCGGGCGGACCATGGCGGCCACGCCGTCATCCATGGCCCGAACCATCGTTTGCACCTCACCCTGTGCATTCAGCAAGCCGTCCACCACAGAAAGCAGAATCAAAATATCTGCCTGCACCAGATTGGTAATATGAGCCGCAATCAGATCGTTGTCACCAAAGCGGATTTCGTCCACCGTCACGGCATCATTTTCATTGATGATCGGGATACAATTCGACCGCTGCAAAGCGTGAATACAATTCCGCAGATTCAGGTAACGCAGGCGGTTTTCAAAATCGTCACGGCTTACCAGAATCTGGCCGGCATGCAGCGAATATGGCTTCAAAGCGGAAGCAAAGAGGTTCATCAGCACGCTTTGCCCAACCGCGGCCGCGGCCTGCAGCATGGGCAATTCCCTGGGCCGGCCGGACAACCCCATTTGCGCCACGCCCGCACCAATCGCACCGCTGGAAACCAGTGTTACCCGAATGCGGCTGTGCAATACGAGTTGTGCCAAGTCCGCCGTAAGAGCTTGTATGACTGCCGGATCAATCGTTCCGGCCGGGTCGCACAACGCCTGCGTACCGATCTTCACCACCACGCCACGGACATCGGCCAAATACCCGTGGCGATCTACTACGCGGTTCGTTGGGTCGGTCATAAAATCTATCCAAAACAAGCCCGCAGATATTATCCACCATTTAGCGCATTTGGTTAAGTGCTCATAACGCCGATCGTGCCAGAGGCCCCGGTTAAAATTCTAAAATTCCCGCCTGAGAGTTTTCTTCATCCGCATTTTTATATTGTGCCGAAAATGATTGACCACCCCGTTTTACGGTGGGTACGCAAAGGAGAAATTGCAGAAAACCAAAATGCCCCGGCATTTGCCCGCTCCATTTCCTCCCAGGAGCAACCAGTTGCCGTTACGCTCATTATTCCTGAAGTTGGTCAGTTTTGAGCCGGGGCCATCATAAGCCTGTCATCCTGCCATGTTGTCGGCTGCCACCAGGCGCGTGGTTTATCGGCAGGCCCTATAACCAATGCTGGTGGCCGAAAGGTGTAATTTCAAATCAAGAGCGATCATAATCCATTTTGGCTCGCGTTGAAAAAAAAACATCCGGCTCAAACATTTGCTATAATATATGGGTCTCTGTTTCAGGTACGCGTTATTCACCTGCAAGGCCAGAGAGAGGTCGTTTAGTGTCTGAGTTTGATGAACCATCTCTGAAAGAGCAAGCGGTTAATCCCGTCAAGATGCCGCGTGGCAAGCGGGCCGTTCATGCACCCCCGGACAAGGCCTCGTCAGCCAACGGGGTGCCGGCCGCGGCCGCCGGTGCCGCCGGGTTTCATTTTCAACATAAGCGCGGCTCATCCGCGCCGGGTCAACCCTCCAAGGATTCCGTTTCCAGCAAAGCCAAAGAAGCGTCCGCCAAAATGCGGCCAACTCCGCTCGTCGGTTCGGAAGCGGCGGGGGGGGTGGCCGCGCTGAAGCTTCCCGCGGCTGTACAAATTCAAATCGCCAATGCGCTTGTGGAGGATCAAGATGCCTCTGTGGCTGCCAAGGCCGTTGAATTGCTCCAGAGTAATTTGCGGTGGCCCGGCAAGTTGCGTTTGGACCCCCAGCCGGTGGCGGAAGGGTCCACATCAGATTCGCTGGTACCCCTTACTCACGGCGACGAAAATTTTGGCGGCCTGATTTTGGAAGGCGGCGTGCGTTCCCCACGCACCGCAGAGCAATTGCAGGCTGCCGCAGCGTGGCTCGCCTCCATTCTGGCTCTGGCCCGGCAACACGCCATGCTCCGCCGCCAGGCCGATACCGACGAGCTTTCAGGTGCCTTCAACCGCCGCTATTTTATGGAAAAGACTCCCCAATTGCTGGACAAGGCCCGCCGCGAACGGTTCTGCGTCACGCTGTTGCTTTTCGATATTGATAACTTCAAACAGTACAACGATCAGTTCGGCCACGCGGCCGGCGATGCCATCATCCGCGAAGTCATCGGACTCTTGCGCCATTGTACGCGTGCCAAAGACATGGTGGCCCGCATCGGTGGCGACGAATTCGCCGTGGTCTTCTGGGACAACCAAAAGCCACGCTCGCCGGATTCCGAACACCCGCGAAGCGTGCTGGCCATAGCGCAGCGTTTTCGCCGGGCAGTGGCGGATCATCCATGGAATACCGACGGCGGGCCTATTGCAGGTCGGTTGAGCATCAGCGGCGGGTTGGCTACCTTCCCTTGGGACGCCCAAGATCTGAATCGGCTGCTGGAAGTGGCCGATGGCGAATTAATCCGGGCCAAAGACATTGGGAAAAACGCAATTGTTTTAGCTGGCCCCGGTGTGCCGATTGACGATCCTACGCTGCAGGAACCCCAGTCCCGCTCATCTGCAGATTAACACCCTGCTCCAGTCCCCATGGTGGCTCAAACAGAGTCCTCAAACATCGGCAACAAGCTGATTTCACCAATCTTTTGAACACACCTGCCCCCGCTGGCAATACGCTTGCGGGAATTCCGGCCTGGTTGATAATGGGGTTGTTGTCAGGCCACGGCCTTTTGCCCCACCGTTCAGCGAGGAGTTTGCCATATGGAATTTCTGAAACTGTTAACAGAAACCCCCGGCGTGCCGGGACGCGAGGAACGCATCCGCGCCGTGATCCAGCGCGAAATAGAAGGCCTTTTCGACGAAATCCGCGTCGATACCATGGGTAGCCTGATCTGCATCAAAAAGGCGGCCCGCCCCGCCAAAGACACATCCCCATCTCCACTGGTCATGATTGCGGCCCATATGGACCAGATAGGATTTTATGTCAGGCATATTGATGAGAAGGGATTTTTGCGGATCCACAACGC
>JAKAYZ010000277.1 GCA_021816165.1 Planctomycetota bacterium
GAGGTGAAAGATGCCGCGTGCCAAGGGCTGCATTTCCACCAGAATGTCGGGCAAAATCAAGTTGCCCGCCACTTCATCTGAAACCATGCACCAGAAATCACAACTCGGAACATACGCCGGTCCCTGATGGTAGCAGGGTGTCCAGCAGGTGCTGCCAAACCCCGCCTGCCGAACCATGGCGTATTGCCTGTTAAATGCTGCGGCAAATCCGTTGGATACGTGGCGGCCGGCCTGTCGGACCAGTTCCGGGGCATCGAGAATATCCTCGCACAACGCCTGCGGATCTCGCAGTGCTGCTAAAATATCATAGTTGCCGTGTAAATCGGTCATGCCCACCACAAATCGCTGGTTGCAGATATCCAGGGCATAGCGCATCAAGTTTTCGATGGTTTGCCAGTAGATATTGGAAAAATCGGGTGGTGAGTCGATAATTCTGCGCCATTCGCTGGGGTGATGGACCACCGGAGAAGACCAACTGGTTTCGGTGCCGAATTCCAGAGGGCATCCGAACAGGGTGGCGGTAATTTCCGGGCCGAGATTGGGCCAGAACATCGGAAAGGAATCACCAGGATAAACGTGCTGATACATAGCTTCCACGGCCGTTTCCACCACGTATTGTACATCCATCCAGCGGTCGCGCAGCAGGGCAGGTTGAGGGCGTGACCGGGGCGTGGCGGCACCGGCCGGTGGCGCCGCCCGGAGGGTAACGGGGGGACGGTCCAGCACTTGGCAGTTCCACCAAGCTTCAAACCGGTCGATCGTGTGCCCGAAATCGGGCTTAAGTTGGAGTTCTCGGATCATAGTTTAGTCCAATCGAGGTAACGCTGTGGTCGCGGCAGAAACGGTGCCTTTGAAATAACCAAATTCTTTTCCTGCATGATACATCGCTTCGATATTTTCCAACGGAGTGAAGGGAGCCAGGTTATTGCCTTCGCGCAGAACAAATAACCCTCCCTCCAAAATGCCGGACTGCATAATGCGCTTCACCTCCGTGCGGATTGTGGCGGGATTGCCGGTACGCAGCAGTTCCACGTGCGGACCTCCATTGATACGAACCTGGGGTCCCAATTGGTGTCGCAACTGGGCAAAGTTGACCGGGAATCCAGTATCAAAGGACCAGACATTCAATTCGTCGCGAATGGTTAAAAAGTGGCGGGTGGCATCTCCGCAGAGATGAATGCCGCGCCGCCCGGCGGGGCACAGAGCATCACAAAGCCGACGATGGTGCGGCAGCACGTGCTCACGGTACATATCGGTGGAAATCAGGGCGATACTGTCGTCGGCAAAACCGAAATCCTTGCCTGTCAGTGGCATACCGGTCCGTTTTCGCCAGGCGGTCATGCGATGAATGGTGGCTTCGGTAATGAAATCGAAGAGCCGGTGCAATCGTTGTGGCTCCGCCACCATGGAGGTGCACACAAATTCCGGGCCGAAAAGGTTGCAGGCCACGGTCATCACGCCGTCGGTTCCCAAGCCAAAGCCCGGCGTTGTGACTTCGATCGGGATGTCGCAGTAGGTTTCCTGTGCCGCCCGCTCTTTGAAAAACTGAAAATAATCCCAGCCTCTGGCCAGCAGCCCACCAAATGGATCGGGCAGACCACGATCCATGATCCGCTCCGGGTGATCGGTAAATGCGGGGGTGGTGTCCGGTACCTGATCATCGAGATAGAGGATGGGGCAGCCAAACCAGCCGGCTTCGTAGTAGTTTTGAAAATCCGGTGCCAGGGACCACCGCTGCGGCAGGCCGAGCGGGGCATCTTGGAGAATGTTGTGGCGCGACCAGCGTTGAAATTGCAACTGAGTATCAAACATGAGCCGGGGATCTTCGGAATATTTCTGAAAACTGACTCCCGCTGGATTGGCTTGTGCGTTGAAGAGAAAGTAACGGGAGTTGGTGCCGACGATCACCGGGGTGGCAATAGGCTCTCCAGCATTATAGGCCTCCCAGACTTTTTTTACCTCGGTGTTGTGGGCGGCGAAATTCAGTTGTGCCAGGCGGTCAGTTGTCAACGACTGCGGTTGCATATGATATATTCCATTTTGTTGCCGTCGTGCGCGGACCTGTCCGGCACCACGGTTTATCCCGGTGATTTCAAGCTGGCGGCGGTTTCATACATGGCGATGACATTTTCCACGGGTGTAACCGCCTGAATGTTATGACAAGGAGCACAAAACCAGCGGCAGGATTTGAATATCTCGGCAGTTTGACGCACCTCCTCGGCCACCTGCTGGGGAGTACCGAAGGGCAGGGTCTGCTGGTTGTCTATCGCGCCATGAAAGGCCACCAGGTGGCCGAAGTCACGTGCCAGGGTTTCCCGTTCCATGCCCGGACATCGCCATTGAATGGGGTTGAGCACCTCAATGCCGACCGTATGGATGAGATCCGCAATGAATGGATAGGCCGCGCCGTCAGTATGGTAAAAGACATGAATGCCAAAAGATCTGGCCAGATCAGCCATGCGTTTCTGATAAGGCAGAAGAAACCGCCGGTAGGTTTCCAGGCTAAACAGCGGTCCGGTCTGGCCGGCTAAATCCTCCGCGACGTAGGTTATGTCAATATGACCGTGGCCGGCCTGAAAAATGCGCCGATTGTGTTCGAAAAAGAAGGCGAACATTTTTTCCAGGGCGGCTTCGACCATGGCCGGATTAAGCAGCAGATCTTCGTAAGCCTGTTCCATACCGCGCATGCCGGCGTAGATGAGCAGCGGCTCGTATCCGCCGGCTTGAATAATGCGGTACCCATCATCATGGTGCAATGCTTCCGTAATGGGAGCATAATCAAAATCGTCCGGGTCCGGCCAGCGAAACGCCCGTACTTGATCCGGTGTGGTCATGGAGGCCAGCGGACCGGTGGCGAATTCATCATATGCTCCGGTCCCGTAGTCGATGCGACGGTGCCGGTTGCCCCACATATCGGCCTGTGGATCATCGGGATGAGCCTTGAGTTTCCACCGCGGACCTACACCGCGTGGGCGGTCAATCCCGAGCCGCCGCCAGAGGATCTCGTCGGCGCGGCTGGCCCGCTGTTCGGGGGTGGTGGATACCGGGTCTATATTGGGGTGTTGCGTCTCCGTACCGGTGATGCCCAGCGCGGAAAGTAATTTCGTGTGGAATTCGCTCGTGGCCCAGTAGTCGGTGGGTATGCGGTCGGCAGGCTGCTTGTTAAGTAACGCCAGCCAGCGCTGTCGTGGTGTCATGTGATAGTCCCTTATGTATAGCGTCCGTATTTTTCAACCATTTGCACGATGGCCCGATAGGTTTTCCAGCTAACCTGCGGCGGCACGCTGTGGTCGCTGTGATAAATGTACCCTCGGGTGGCCATGCCGGCGGCAAATTTGGCCTTTATTTCGTCTTCGATGGAGGTCAGGTCGTTGGTGGCCATTTTCATCACATCGATATTGCCGAAGAAGGCAAGCTGGCGGCCATATTTCGGGCAGAGCTTGCGAATATCCACGCCGGCTTTAGCTTCCAGCGGTTGCAAACAGTCAAACCCGGCTTTTACGTATAAATCCATCACGCCGTTAATATCGCCATCGGTATGATAGATGAATTTCATGTTGTGCGCGTGGGCCCATTCGGCCAGTCTCTTGTGATCCGGCCAGATCAATTCCTCGTACATCTGTGGTGAGCACATTGTCGCATGGTTGTAGGCCATGTCGCCGTATATCCACAGGCCGTCGGGTTGAATGCCGGTGGCCATGGCAGCATCAAAGTTCCGCAGAGCCTGGTCGGTAAAGGTGCGGGAAACATCGCGAACCCATTCGGGGGCTTCCACCATGGCCATGAGCGTGATTTCGTCACCCATGAGCGACCGGGTTTCCTCAAAACTTTCGACTCCAGTCAGGTGGCACCAGAGACCCTTTGAACGGCCCTGCCGGTAATTGCGTTTAACCGCATCCGGATCGAGTTGCAGACCGGTATCCAGCAGAGCCGGTTTGAAGGTGTGTTCCCACACCTCCTGCGAGGAGCACTCAAAACCCAGATGTTCGGGCGTTCCGCTTTTTTCTTTCCAATAACGCACACGTTTGCCCTGAGAATCGCGCACCACGCGGGTCTGAGCGTCTTCTTCGATGAGGGTATCCTGCCCGGGAAAAATACTGGGCCATACCCAGCACAAGCCATGAAAGTCACTGCCAAGCATATCTAAAACAGTCTGGGCATCTCCGGAAAGGCCTTCCTCCTTCCAGCGGGTGATTGTTTCGCCCCAGAAAGATTCATGCCGAGGCACGCGGTCATGATCCTGTCGTGCGAAGGCCCGGTTTACACGGTCCCGACTGGTAAGGTTGGCCACGTCAATTTCCTTGAGCTAAAATGGCTGATGCGATGGTGGGTGAGGTGCCGTCGGGCCTGACTGCCTGTCCATTGCGGCAGATCAGTTGGACTTGGCGCAAAGCGTTCATATCATTTAATGGCGAGTTCGCCAGACCGATAAAATTCGCGGCGTGTCCCACAGCCACATCCGCCGTTGGAGCCTTCCAAAGTTGGCGTGGCACTGCGGTCGCGGCGCTGAGCACCTGCGGCGCCGTCAGGCCAGCCTGCCGTAGAAACAGCAGTTCATCAATGAGACCTGTGCCATGCGGTACGCCGTAACTTCCAGCATCGGACCCGGCGACCACGGGTACTTTCCTTGCGGCGGCCTCCGCGACGGTATTAAAATGATTCTGCAAAATGTCATGGAGTTTGTCCAGGGTTGCCGGTGTCCTTCTG
>JAKAYZ010000278.1 GCA_021816165.1 Planctomycetota bacterium
GGTTTCGAGCCACAAATTTTTGACTGCTTGCTTTTGCCATGAGTTATGCCCCTGAGTTATCTGACCATTCACAGCTTCGGCTGCAAATACTCCAGGTTATCCGCGCCGGTGATTCACCAGCCCTGCTCGGTTCACCTGCGAATACAACCACCAACAGCACGGTTTGTCAAGCGCAGAGCGGCTATTCATAAGCGATCTCCCGATACATGATCGTCGGCTTAAAGTGCCCGCCGGCTATCGCCAAAATTGTAACCTTCCCGCCGCTAAACTCGATTCCATGGCATGTTGGACCACCACGTTTTTTTTGCCAACCATTTTTTCCCCGCAAATGTGCTGACCGCATAGCGGCTTGGCATGGGCGGGTCAATAACAAACGGCGACTCGCGAATCAGTCGGCCACCCTCCTGACGGATTCGTTCCAGTTTCGGCAGCATTCGCTCTATGTCGTCCATCCATCCCGGCTGGCCCATCTCCTCCCACACCATGGCCAATATATCCGAGTCGCTCGAGCTATCGATCAGATACGCCCCTAAAAGTGGACACTTGCCGAAAATGTCCAGTTTGTAACCGACCGGATCAATAAAAAATTTCCGCGATGCCATCGCCTCGCGCGCCTCAATGGCGAATTTGGCAATCATCCGCGCCGCATTCGCCGCAGCCTTCGCCGCACCAATGGCAGGGCTAAGCACCACATCCGCCCCTTTGGCCGCCAATGCCGCCGCGTGCGCCCCGGTACTGGCGGTGCAAATAGCCGCTTTTGTGGCGGTAAAGGCAATATCCCGGCTAAGGAGATGCTCGATAGCTTCAAATGCCCGTCGCGGGTCGCCCAACGCCACCACATCCCGCGCGGTATGCAGTCGGTATCGGCTATAACTTTTACTTACCACCGACGCCCAGTACCACAACGCTTCCGCCCCATCTTTAACCAGCGAAAACAGCGGCAACATGCTCAGCACATGGTCGGCAATTTGCTGCGCTGCCTGCAAACCCGTCTCCCGCGCAATCGTGGCTGCAAATTGCGAAACCTCCCTGATCTGCGTGCCAAAAAATTCATTAAGTACACTGAGAATCTCTGCGTCAGCCATCTGTTTGACTGGTGCGGTCGCCTCTGATACCAGAGCGCTGCCTGCCTTGGCTGTGTCCTTTTTTGCCGTCTGAACGTCATGCAACACGCTGTAGGCGCTGTATGCCCCCCCTTTGGCATCCAACGCCTGACTGCCCACCTTGCCGCCAAATGTTTTTACCGATTCGCCCGTTACATTCCCTCGTTGCCTTTTTAGCTCGTCTCGCAATTCGCCCGCCGCCTGTGCCATCTTCTCCACCGTCAGCACCATACGCAGCTTGATCTTCCGGCCCACAAATGTTTCACGCAGGCGCGTCGGTTGCGTCGCGGCGATTTCACGTAAGATCGCCACGTCCTTGCTATCCAGCGGCAATCGCATGGATTCGAGCGTTTTCATTAATGAACTAATGGGTCGTACCGGCGGTTTATTGCGCGGGTCCACTTCCCAATTCTGACTTTCGTTTTGCATCCAACGCATCATGGCGATGCGAATCTGCGTGGCCTTTTCGACTGATGGTGCCTTGTTGTATGCTTCGATCGCGTCGTCTATTAACTTAAACAGCTTGCTTCGCGGCTTGGTAATACCCAGCTCGGTCTGCTGTTTCCAGTCTTTTAATGTAGGAATGCCGGTCATTGCCTGCCCCTGATAGATCGCCCACTGATCAATCTTCTCACCCGATGATTTCTACTATAGGCGACCGCTTGCGTCGCTACAAGCCCCGTTGGCTGCCAATTTATTTTTTATCATCCGTCACCCCGCCAATCGCCTTAATTGCCTTGAGCGCATCCGGCGATAAATCCGCAATGACATCCAGAAAACTTTTGCTGATCAATTTACGCGCCCGCTTGAGAATCATCGGCACAGGGCTTGATGGTTCGGCAGATTCCAGATATTTACATATGTCGTCAATTGCTTTGATGCAGTCTTCGCGGCTGTTGATGCCGCGCTCCACCATCTGCACCGTCACAGTTGGCGCGGCAGCACCGGGCACAGCGGCAGCATCGGCCGGCGGTGGCCCACCGGTCGCCCCCGCCGCACTCCCCACCCGCTTTTGCAACTGCGATACCCAATTTTGAATTATCTTCCGCGTGCCCCGCAGGTCGGCACCTTTGCCCGCACCAACGTGCGTCGTCAGAACCTGATCAATTCCGTCCCACGCCTGGAGCGCCTCGCCCGCCGCCTTGTGCAGCACCGCCAGACGCTCCGGCGGTGTATCGCTGAAGGCCGCTTCCACTGCTGCCGGATCAAGTTTCTTCTCATCCGCCAACGCCGGTAATTCGCCCGTCGCCACCATCATCTGCCGAAGCGTTATGCGCCCCAATTGCCGCGATTCGGCCAACGGTACATCCAAAAAACGCCGGGGAAACTTCAGCGGATCATCAAACGCATCGCTGGGCGGCGACATCGATGCAATCGCATTGACACGCAAGGTCGGGTCGTTGTTATCGTCCGCATCCAGTGGCGGCATAAGCGTCGGCCAATACGCCTCAAGGTGTCGATGGATTAACCCCAGCCCGTCGCGCACGCCTTCAAGGCCGCGCAAGCGCGCCTCGGCAAGCGTTAAAAACACCATCACACGCAGGTCCTTGGTGCGTTTCATCAATGCCGTACAGCGCTGAAAAATATCCTTCCACTCGGGTTCCTCCGCCGGTACCTTCACATTGCCCATTTCCTGTTCCGGTTTGCCGGGCATCAGGCGTTCCAATTCTGTGAATTCCAAATCGTAGGAAAGATCATCGCCGCAGGGCTTGTCTGCTGAAATAGGCTTGAGCAACTCTTCAACGTTTAATTCGTACATGGGCGTCACCTCATCTTGGGCCATGCAAATGTACCCGATCTATGCGCCGTGTCGAGCCATTAAAAAAAACGTCGCCACCAGCACCCGTATCGACTTAGGACAGACCCCTGTGCGGCCCTTGATTTAGAGTGTCTTTTCTGCCGGGCGGGTTTGAAAGATCAATTCCGCCCCCTCCCTGCGGCCCGAAGTCACCCCCGCATCGCTTATTGAAAGGCCCGTCGCGGCCATAGAAGTGGGTATATCCATCGGCTTGAGCAATTCATGAATGATGCTTTGAGCATTGTCCGCCATCCACGCAGCCCTGGCGTCCATCATCAGTATCAGCGACGCTGCCGCTTCGCCACCATCAAAAATTTTGGACGCCAGCCCCACCGCCACCCGGGCGGCAATGGCTTCTATCATCAGCCATGGAATCACCTTAATTTCCGCCACGCTCACCACATCAAAGCTGTCGTAGCCGATTAAAAATTGCCGCGCCGATTTCATGTCAATGCTCGGGTCAAAGCCCCCACCATCGGAAGCATCCGCCCGGATGGAAAACTGCAGCATCCCGCAGGCAATATCCGCAATCCGTGGCTGCCGCCGCGGTGAATCATGATCCAGCACCGCCAAAATCCGGCCATTATCAAAAAGTAAATTGCCGGGGTGCCAATCGCAATGCGTCACCACCAGTGGCCAGTCGTTGTAGCCAAGCTGGTTCACGCGCGTGGCCGCCGTATGGTAAAGGGTCCCCAACCGCGCCAGCGCCCGCTGCAAACTCGCACGCAGTGTCTCATTGCCGTTGCCCAAATCTGCGGCCACCAACTTACGAAATATTTTCTGCACCTGACCAGATTGATGCACTCCGCCAGTGGGCAGTGTCAACTCGGCTCCCGAGGATGCCAATATCCGGTGGTAGCGTGCAAGCATCGCCCCGGCTTGAATCAGTTGCCCCACGGTGCGATGAAAACGCTTGCCCCGGACATATTCAAAAAGTTCATAGGTATGGCCATCGAAGGTAAGTGCTGTTTTTCCATCCACGCGGTTGGTCATCAACCGGGCAGTGGGGAAGCCTTCATTTAACAGTAAAGTTTGGATTCTATGCGAGGTGGCCACCCGCTCTGGCGAATCCTTACCGCTGGCCCGCCGCTTGAGTAAAAACGTACCCTTTTCGCAAACGATCTTGGCTTTCGGTGATCGCTTACAACCGCGATCAAACGCCGCCGCGGCCGAGATTTGACCCAGGTCAAATCGGCTCAGCACGATGGCGAGTTCGTCGCCGTGAAAATGGAGATGATCCCCTTTCAATAGGTCCCTTCAATACGACCAAAACCCTGCGTCTGTCATCGGTTATCAATGTGCGCCGCCCCCAATAGCCGCGATGCTTTATGGCGTTTTTGGCAGGTTATGAGACAAAAACGGCCCGGCAGGTCGGACGATCCTTGTCGCCTGCCAGGCTGCGCGGTATCGTTTAGACATACCTCGATGTGAACGAGTGGGACAATATTCGGGGGGAACTTATGAAACTTGATGCGGGCGATATTCAATCCATTTTCAGGTTAATAGGTGTCCTGCGCGAGGTTGGCTCGCATCCGGACATGTGGAAACCGATGATGCTTGGCCGCCTCTGTCAATTGCTGGCGGGGCGGCTGGCTGTTTGCGCCGAAGCCGGTACCGCGAGATATGGTGCCGGTCAGCCCTGCGGCGGCGATTCCGGCATTGTTGTAGCGCTTCCCGATGGCCGGGCGCTTCAAGGACGGGCAGTTGCCGATAAGGTTGGCAATTCGATTAATCCATTGCGCAGTGAAGCTGGTAACCTTAAGGTGGGTGCCACAGGCGTGGCGGTCGTGGCCGG
>JAKAYZ010000279.1 GCA_021816165.1 Planctomycetota bacterium
TTTGAAACCATCAAGACACTTCTCATGAACGCCTGGGCCGGAAAGAATCCCGGCCTGCTTACCGATGTCCCGCTGGATTCATCCTGAACCCGCCCGCTTCAACGGCGGAGCGGTAAACAGTTACATATTTTACGCCCATGATGATCATGCCGTGAACCATCAGAATGAGAAACGCTTTTACGCCGCACTCAAACGCAACGGAATTGCAGCGAAACTCATAGAGTTCAAACACGGCGGCCACGGCTTCGGCCTGGGATTAAAAGGAACAGATTCCACCGGCTGGCCCAAAGCCTGCGCCGCCTGGCTGAAAAAAGAACGATTTTTGCCCGTGAGATAAATGCCAACAGTTCCGATCCGGCGAATCCTACCCCGTGACTCAGGAAGTCCGCGATAGTTATTGGCACCCGGCAGCATGTTTGCGTTCTAAGGCGATGCCTATTATATAAGTAGGCAACAGGTGCTGCGGATGGATGCGCTGCCCGTTGGCTAACCGAGGGTCTTCTTGGTACGCAGGGCGCAAAGGAGCTGAATGGATGGAGTCCTCACAAATAGTTCTGAAACTCGTGCTTGACACCTTGGGTGTGCCCGATAGCATCGCTGAAGTTGACGATCGGAAGCGAATTCAGAAAGCTATTTATTTGGCTCAGGCAGCGGGAGTAGACCTTTCATACGTGTTCGGCTGGTACGTAATGGGCCCATATTGCCCGGCGCTGACGCGCGACTACTACACCCTCGCATCGGCTTTGGAAGCCAAGGATAAGGGATATGAAGGCAAGTCTTTGCGGAGTGACCTCCGAGAAAAGCTGGCCTCCCTTCAGCCGCTGTTCCAGCCTCCGCAGGGAACTTCCCTTAGCTCAGAAAGTTGGCTGGAGTTGCTGGCCTCAATACATTTCCTCAGGACTGTTTCAAAATTCGATGATGGAGATTCCGGAAAGGTGCTGGAAAAGGAAAAGCCATCCCTGGCTAACTTTTATCAACAGGGAAAAAAGGTGTTACAATCGGCTGGTCTACTTCGTTAGGAAGCTATGCAGTCCTTTAACGCCAAGCGAATTTCTGATCCGGTTCACGGCACGATCGCACTAAGTAAAATCGAACTTGACCTCATTGGTTGCCCCACGTTCCAGAGGCTCCGAGGGATTAAGCAGCTTGGATTGGCTCATCTGGTATTTCCGGGCGCGGACTATTCCCGTTTTTCACACTCGCTGGGCGTATGCCATGTCGCGGGAAAAATTCTCGACGCCCTGGTCCGTAACGGTCACGTGGCCGGCGCAGATTTGGACGAACGTGAGGTTCAGAAATATCGCCTCGCGGCCCTGCTGCACGATATAGGGCATTATCCATTTTCACACGCCATGGAAGACGCTCTTAAAGATGTTTCTGCCGCACATAAACTCACGGATCCCACCGACACTAAAAGCACGGCTGCGGAGGACTATTTAAATCACGAGCGTGTCGGCAAACAAATTCTGGAAAGCGATCGGAAGATCGTTAACATCCTGAAAAATAACGGCTTCGATCAGAAAGATATTACCTCAGTGATTCTACGCGAACGGCCGCCCTTGTTCGCCAATTTAATCAGCTCGGACATGGATGCCGACCGTATTGATTACCTCTTGCGAACGGCACATCATACCGGCCTGCCTTATGGTTCTGTCGACCTTGAGTACCTTCTTACCGAGATTCGGGTCGACTCACAAAACCGCATCTGCCTGACGGCTAAGGCCCTGCGAGCAGCCGAGCATTTTCTTTTGTGTCGATACTTTGATTATCAACAGGTTGCGTACAACAAAACGGTCGCGGGATTCGAGTGGCTGCTGAAGGACTCTCTTCGCGCGCTGATAAAGCACGGAGCAATAAAATGTGGTGCAGGTGACGTTAAGAAAATGCTCAACAGCGGTGACTGGCGCTACTTCGACGATCATAAAATCATGGAGCTAATGCGTACTGCCTCCAGCGACGTAACCTACTCTGACTCAGAAAAGATGAAGCTTTCCGCCATACTCGACCGGCGACCGCCTTGCGTTGTCGCTACCTACAGATGTTTACCCAAAAGAGATGATATTTCCACGCATCGCAACGTCAAACAGTTGGTCTCCCAGTACCTGAACACATGCGCCGATAAATTCACCATTCCGCTTGATAGCCTTTATATCTGGATCCAAGACGGAATGGCCTTAACCAAGATAGGCTCACGGATTCCGATTTCCCAACTTGCCGGCTCTACCGACAATCAGAAAGATCTCCACCAGCAGGCTATTCGTATACTCAACCCAAATAGTGGTGAATCGCTTCCGATCGTGGAGCTAAAACAGTCTTTAATGGGCGTGCTGTCCGAGTATGCGCTTTATGAGATCCGCTTGTTTGTTTTACTGCGCGCGGGTGAGAACAAACTCCTCGCTGATATTCGCAAGCATTTTTTTCAGCTACTCGAAAACCAGGACAACTGGGTTTAATTCTTCCCTTTTAGGGCAATTGCCCTGCGTAGCAGCACATGACATTTGCCTTCTCCAACCCGGCTGATTATAAGCCTGATATGCTGATTGCCGGAATTGATGAAGCGGGATATGGACCTCTGCTGGGGCCGCTGGTGGTGTCCGCGGCGGCATTTGCCTTTCCTGAACCGCTGAACATAAGTGATGTAACCGCTGCGCAGAAATTATGGGCCACGCTTTCTCCCACGGTGGTTGCCAAACCGCCGGTAAAATCAGGAAAATTAATTATTGCTGACAGTAAGGTGGTGCATCGGCTCTCGGATGGTAATAAGCACCTTGAACGAGCCGTGCTGGCAATTCAGCGGTTGACATCAGAAACGTCAACTCCGCTGGAGCATTACAACAGTCTCATTGAGCACCTTTCCCTGCCCGCAATCAGGATCGCAACACCCGCGGCATTACCCTGGCAAAGCAATGTTGCGCTGCCTGCGTTTGGTGATGTGGGCTCAATTGCCATTGCCGCCAACATGCTTAGAACAACCCTTCGTTCAGGTAACACGCCGCCGGTGGGTTTATGGACATGCGTTATGGATGTTCCCGAATTCAATCGCCTGGTAGGAGCCACGAATAATAAAGCGTCCGTGTTAACCAGCATCACCATGATGCACGCGCGAAATCTGCATGATCGGTTCCATGAATCGGAGTTGCTGTTGTTTATAGACAAGCAGGGGGGTCGTGATCATTACACCCGCCTGCTGATGAATACCTTTCCCGATCTTTCACTTAAAGTCCTGCTGGAATCACCTCAGGAAAGCCGGTATTTAATTACAACCCCCGCCCGTCAGGGAAAAACCTTGATCATATTCCGGGAAAAAGCCGAGCAACACTCTATGTCTGTAGCTTTGGCCAGCATGATATGTAAATATATACGCGAGTTATATATGCTCATGTTCAATCAGTGGTGGAAACTGCAGATTCCTGATCTTACTCCCACGGCAGGCTATTACACCGACGCCATGCGCTGGCTGGCGCAAAGTGAGCCTGAATTTTCCCACCTGGGCCTGCAACGGCAAGACCTTGTGCGAATAAAGTAACGCGATTCTCCCCGATTATAAAATCTGCTGCAATGGGAAAAGCTGGAATCCTATGCGGCAAAGCGTTAAGCTCTGTGGATATTGACGGAGGATTCCCGATGGCCCCGAAAAAACAAAACCATCAAAATTCGATACCGGTTTCCGGTGAAATCAGACCGCTGCCCGCGCCCCGGTCAGGGCGTAAACAATCATCATTAAAATCCGCCCTTTCCCGTCAGTGTGTCACATTGGAAGATCTGCGTAACAGTCGTGAACGCATGCAACTGAAAACTCTGCAAAGGAAAATTTCGCTGTCACCGCGTTCTGATCGCCGCCCGCCGGAAAAATTGGGAGATTTCTTACCGCAATGGTTCCAGATGCATGTGACCAAAACCGGCGACGTGCTGGCCACCGCCAGTGAAACTCTTCAGTCCACCCTGCCGGAAAAGCTTTGGCGGAGCATCGCCTTTGGCCCCTCACAACGCGGACTTTTGACACTTTACTGCTCAAGCTGCACCGTCAAAATGGAAGTGGATATGCTCCTATCCCCCGGAACGCCCGGACTGCGACACCTGCAAATCGCTACAAAAGGCTTGATTTTCAAAGTTAAATCCGTGGTTGATCGTGCCCGCAGCACGGGTTGAATTAACAGGTTATCCACAATTTATAGCGGTATGTCCATACGTCGGGGGGTAGGCGGCTATATGAATAATTAAAATATAAGAACATCATCATCGTTGTAAGCCCTGTCGGATTGTGGATGCACCCATGGATTTTATGATGTAAGTAATTGTTTTATATACTCTTATGGATTTTTGTTCAGCATGTTTTTGCGGTGTAAAAGCCGTCGGTTTAATGTCTAAAGAGCCTGTCATATCTTTTGAAACGGTTAGCCCGCCGGTAAGGGAGTGTTCATAACGCATTAAGAAAAGCCCATTTATCGCACCTGCACAGCGGCGTTGGATAATTTTTCCACCACTTACCCACAAAACTGCCGACACCCCAAAGCGGTTGCGGCGGTCGCGAAGTGGCTGGCACGCTGCGGCTGACCACGCAAGAAGTTGAAAAGCTCGTGCCCATATTCCCGGCTGGTCATAACGCATTCTAATCGCGGTACAACCACATCCAATATCCATTAAATAACCCCCGCAACTTCAGCACGACGAAAAATAATGGCC
>JAKAYZ010000280.1:0-1100 GCA_021816165.1 Planctomycetota bacterium
GACATCAGATTCTTTCTCCGCCAAGGTTCGAATTGAACTGCGCATAGCGGGGCGGTGCCTCCCGGTTGCCCAGGCTGGCGGCGGCCGGTTAATTTTCGATGAACCCATTGCGCTTCCCGCAGGTGTTGGCGAATTGGTTGTGTACGTCGACGAGTCTCCGCAGCGGTGGCGAGTGGCATTGGGGAAAAGCCAAGGGCAGACACGTTTTGTGTCTGCGGAGATTGAAGAGATTGTTCGCTCGTAACCATATCTAATCTAATAGGAGACAATAGTTACCCTCCCATCACTTGTCAACACTTCATTATATTTGGAGGTTAAAGGAACCATTTTTCATAGTTGATTTCATCTTGTGCTTCGATTACGATGGTAATGAAGAGGCGAGCGGTTCCGTGGAACAATTTACGCCGTCGGCACCCGTTTGCTGACGAAGCTGATCGTTCAGGAGAATTTATTTGCCAAGGGGTGAACCAAGGCGCATAATCCCGTCACACGTTGGTAGGGTTGCAGGCTGTAGGGGGCAGGTTTTAGGTTACAGGTTGGCAGGGATCGGATGATGCTTGAATTCGGGGACATGTTTGAGGCGGTCACGGGTAATAAGCCCATGGCATGGCAGTGCAGATTGTATGACCAGTTTCTGGCCAACGACATCAAACCTGTTATTGATCTACCCACCGGCATGGGTAAAACCAGCGTCATGGCGATCTGGCTGATCGCCCGCGCCAAACAGATAGAAGAAAAAAGAACTGACCGGTTACCCACACGGTTAGTTTATGTTGTTGATCGCCGTACGGTGGTAGATCAGGCAACTGATTTGGCGCAGAAATTGGTTAAAAATGCGAAGGAAGCCAAAATCGTAACGCCCGCCATCAGCACACTTCGCGGACAATTGGCCGATGATCGGGAATGGTCGCACGATCCATCTAAGCCGGCGGTTATTATTGGCACCGTGGATATGATCGGCAGCCGATTGCTTTTCAGCGGCTACCGCAGTTCATACAAACAACGGCCTCTGGAGGCCGGTCTGCTGGGGCAGGATTCCTTGCTGATTCTGGATGAATCGCATTTATCCAAACCATTCGAAAAACTCCTCGGCACGATTG
>JAKAYZ010000280.1:1110-4671 GCA_021816165.1 Planctomycetota bacterium
CGACGAGAATGGAAAACTCGACGGAGAAGACGCTGACGATAAAACCGTCAACGAGAGATTTAACGCGAAGAAGACTCTTACGATAAGGCACGATTTTGATCGGGCAAAACTTAACGCCGAAATGGCCAAAGCCGCAATAGAGTTGACGGAGAGCCAATCGCTCAACGGTAGACGCATCGTGGTGTTCGTCCGTAAACCGGAGGACGCCTGCGACATTGCGGAGATAATCCGTAAATACAAGTCTACCAAGACCAAACTTGGACCATACGCTGAAACGGTTGCAGTTCTGACCGGTACCATGCGCGGTCTGGAACGCGATGAGTTAGTCAAAAAGCCTGTTCTGCTCCGCTTTCTAAACGGTGACGAGAAGCCCGGCGACAACAATGACACCGCTTTTCTCATCTCCACCAGTGCCGGCGAAGTCGGATTTGATCTGAACGCAGACCACATGGTTTGTGACACCGCACCATTGGATTCCATGATTCAACGGCTGGGGCGAGTGAACCGGCGAGGCAAAGGCGATGCTGCCGTCGTGCTGATCAAAGAAAGCGGGCCTGCCAACAAAACGGACTTCGATAAAGCATGTATTGCCACATCGAATCTGCTTACCGATGGCATGGATGTCAGCCCAAAAGCACTCGCGAAATTCAAGGGATCACTCACCCCCGAACGGGTCCAACAGACATCTTCGCCTACCCCCCCCACAGTCAAGCTCACTGACATCCTTCTCGACAATTGGAGTATGACCACAATCATTGAACCCATGCCCGGCCGCCCGCCCGTTGCTTCATGGCTGCGCGGCATTGACGAAGATCCGCCGCAGACCACCATCGCCTGGCGCGCGGAACTGGATGTCGACGGTTTCGCGGAATTGGATGTTGACGACATCGAAGAGTGGTTCGATGCACACCGCGTGCTGCCCCACGAAACGTTGACGCTGCCGACTTCCAAGGCGGCCGAGACGCTGGTTAAGCGCTGGAAAAATCTAACTTCGGAACGACAGCAGGCGGTGGGTGGGAGAGCGTGCGTCATCGACCGTGGAGGACTGAGACGTATTCTCTTGAGAGACCTGATCGAGAATCTACAAAAGAAACGGGATGATGCTATTATCAACGCCGATTTGATTCTTCCCGCATCTTTTGGTGGAATTAAACGCAATGAGGGCATATTCGATCCCGCTGATAATTCCGATAAAACTACGGATGTGGCGGATGAACCGGGTTCCGGGGGGGAGCAACGATATCGGGCCATCAGGACGGGTGAAACAGAGCAGCCGCTTTTGGCTGATAGCCCGCCGGATTCGAGTAATCTTGCCAAATTCACACTCGACCTGCCGTCAGATGATGATACAGTTCACCAATTGAGCAGCCTCGTTCCCAAGCGGCAGCGGCCTGAATATGGCACGCGGGAGCAGTTTCTTGCCGAACATGTTGCTGCCGTGGAAAAACATGCGGCCGAGATTGTCTGTCGCCTCGCCTTGGCCGAAGAAGTACAAAAGGCCTTGGAATTGGCTGCCAAATGGCATGATAACGGCAAAGCCCGCGAAATATGGCAACGGGCCGTCAAAGGAAATATGACGGAACCTTTGGCGAAATCCGGAGGCACAATGAGACCTGTTGCAGGCGACTACCGGCACGAGTTCGGCTCACTGTGCGAGTTTGCCGGCGGACATGGCGAAAAGCTCGACAGCGATGTTTTTGATCTGGCCATGCACCTGATTGCAACGCACCATGGCCGTAGCCGCCCACATTTTCCAAAGGGCGGGTTTGATCCCGATGCGCGGAAGCAATCGCCGGAAATTGCCGTGAATGCCATGCGCCGTTTTGCCCGTTTGCAGCGTAAGTACGGCCATTGGTATCTGGCGTGGTTGGAAAACCTACTGCGCTGCGCCGACACGATGGCCTCGGCGAATAGTAATGGAGGTGAGAAAAAATGAAAAATCCAACGCCAAATATCACGATTCCCGTTGATCTCACCAACCCCGGCCAATTCTTCGCCTGCTGCGGCCTGCTGGAACTGGCCGACCGGTTATGGTCGGGAGCGGAGGGGTGGTTTGAAGGGGAACACTTTTATATCAACGTTTCGCCGTGCAATCGAAAGGACTGCTCGCTTCCCAAACGGGATAATGGAACAATGGCGTGCGGCACGGCGGGATATTCCCGCAACCTACTCTCTGAACTACTTGCGGAAGTCAGGGCATTGAGACTCGACGTTGGCGACGATGCTGATTCAGACGATGCGGATGACGACAAGGAAGATAACAGCCCTATCCAGCCAATCGAATTGCAATGGAGCGACGGTCGAGCCGCAATCTATCTTGATTGGTGGTCGGAGAAATCCATCAAACCATGGGCCGGTTCGATGAAGGAGCGTGTCATCCTGCGAGCAATGCTCGATGCTATTGATCCAAAATGTGCTGATCCTTTTAATAAAGTAATGGCCGTTTTATATCAATCGCCAAAATTAACGAAAACCGGAAAGCAATCGAAGCCGAAGAAGAAAGAACCGTTCTATTTCGACCCACGTCGTGGCAATAAATCACACCCGCTTGATTGTGGATTTTCTTCCGATACGCACAAAATGGAAGCGGATTGTTGTCCCGCTCTGGAGGCACTCTGCTTCATTGGTTTGCAACGCGCCCGGCCTGCTGCAACTAGCGTTACCAATCAATCTCGGTATACCGTCTGGCCGAAGCTTTCAGAAAACGCCCCGGGTATTCCCGCCAATCTTCTGGGCGCTGTTATCTGCGGCTCCGTGCGATTGCCTCGCTCAACCAACTATATCTTCAATAACTATTTTCGTACCGACCAACGCAAACACAAAACTTTTTCACAGGCTATATTTGAAAGGAGAAATTATGACTAATGGACAAGACCATAAGTACAAGGCGTATGATGGATGGCTGATGAACGACGGCCCTGTGGCACTGGTAATTCGGCAGTACCTTATCCCCGCCACACAGACGGACGACATCATTTTTCCACCCAGTTACGCAAACCCGTCAGAGAAAAAGACTGATCCGCCGGTCTATAACATTGATGGCGAAGGAGCAGCCTCCGTCTGCGTTCTGGACAGTATTCCGTCTCAGGCGAACCGGCTGGAGCCTATGTTCTCGCTGGGAAAATATAGGGATTTGGTGCCACAGGTCGAGATAAAATTTAAGGATGGATTGATCCGCAATCTTTTGGAGATTGGCCACCGTATTGCCGATGCCGCATTTCGCGGCACGGAACTTGGGCCTGACATAAAAAACGCACTCGATGACTTCAAAAAAGATAATGCACTTACCCTTGCGAGGCTCGCCCCGACCTCCTTGATCTTCGGCGCTTGGGATTCGCGAGACAGTCAAGTCAAGATTCCGCGGCTTATTAATTCAATCATTCGGGCGAGAAACGTCGTTCAATTGAAGCGCTCGGCTCAGTATATTCCCGCGATCAATTATGAAAGTGAAGGCCTCCTCCCGGATGATTTAGAAGGGAAGCCATCCGAGGTCGGCCTTGCCGATGTCCCCTCCGTCCACAAGATCGGTGGGGTGCAGGTAAATGGCGAAATTATCCGCGA
>JAKAYZ010000281.1 GCA_021816165.1 Planctomycetota bacterium
ATCGTGGGTAACGGTCAGGCGGCACGAGTCCCCGACGGGCTCGATCTCCAAGGTGCCGCGCATGGCGGGCAGTATGGCGACGCCGGCACCCCAGAGAGCCGGCAGCGACTGCACAAGCCGCCGGGGTGTACCGCCTCACGGGCGGCCAGGCCAACCTGATTGCGGGAACCAAAGAGGGCGACAAAGGCATGAGTAATGAAGAGAAAGGGGAACTATTTGTGACGGTCCTGGAGGCACCGGCGGGCCATTGCGTGTCAATCCAAGAGCCACCATGGATACCTAGCTATATTTATGGCATCAACGATCGCAAGAATACCGATCCATCCAAGGCGAAGTATCCTCATTACCGCCGTTGGCGGCTGGAAGTTGGAACACCGGTAACCAGCGGATCATTCCTGTGTGCGCTGACCACTCGGCCCGGCACGGTCACGCAAAAAAGGGAGTATGTGTCGCTACCAGAGCAAGCCTGGGCTAACTTTCCTGCTGGAAAGGTCGTCAACACGTTAGGCTGCCAATGTGTGGCGGAAGCGGTGATGGTGGATGAGGCCGCCGGGTGTGTTGTCTTGGCAGGTGCCAGTTCGATCGTGAGGGGCAACCGCCGCTTGCAGTTTGCGGTTCCGGTAGATGTCGAATTCAGCGTTGCCGCCGAAAGGGTGTGGGGGGTGTTTTATTCTCCTGCCGCCGCAGGGCCTCTCGCCCAGGCGGGTTTCGCGGTCCGTCGGCTGAAACATCAGGAATACAATCCGCGCAGCAATTGGAATTATTCCGCCGTGTTTTCGTCCAAAAATATTTGAGGAGTCGGCCATGAACGAAAAGACGATTGCCACGATTGCCTTGAGTAACCGCGATTATCCGAGCCTTGCCGCCAAATTGGATGAAGCCGTCAAATGGGTAGAAATTGCCGCCGGACAAGGGGCAGATTTAGCGGCTCTGCCGGAGGCTCTGAATATTTACCGGGGCGATGGTGGGAACGTTTCACTTTCCGATATGGCACTGGATGATTGGCAACGGGATACGGCGCGGCTGCTGGAAACGGCCGCCCGCTGCCGCATTGCCGTAACTGTGCCCGTACTGGTGCGGGATCAAGGCCGGATGGCCAGTCGGTTTTATCTGGTGTCGAAGGAAGGTGTCATTTTGGGCCATTATCAGAAGCGAAATGTGACGCCGGGCGAACGTGAAGCGGGCGTCGAACCGGGCCACACGCCGCCGATGAGATGGGACGGCCTGAGCGTCGGCGGAGCAATTTGCTTCGATACATTTTATCAGAATGTTTTCGCCCAGCAGGCCGGGGCCGGGGTGGATTTGTTTTTGGTTCCCAGCCTGACTCCGGCCGGGCAGGTACTTGATTACTACGCTTTGGTTTACGGCAAACCCATTGTGCTGGCCTATCCGGCCTGGAGCCGCGTTATTGACCGCGATGGCCAGGAACTGGCCCGCGGTGGCCAGCGGTGGGAAACGCTGCGCTATGGTTTTGGATCGCCGGTGGTTATTGCTGCGGTCAATTTTGATGCCGTGACCTTGTTCGCTGACTTTAACCAGCAGCGGATGGTGGATGTGCAGCGGCGTTATGGCCGGCGTGTGCGGATTCGCTTTGACCAGCCCAATTGCCTGTTTTATCTGGAATCGCGCTGTGCGCAATTGACTGTGGATGAGGTGATGCGCGAATTTGGTTTGATTTCCCGGCAGGAGTATTTTGCCCGGTACGAGTTGCAGGCGAGAAAGTGAAGTTGAGGAGATTGTTAATGCCCAAAAGTCGCAGATTTGGGAGCCGTCGCGTTCGTGGAGAATTTGTTCAGGCGCATTGTCAGCACCTTCACGAGTGGTACGATTCTCGGGGGCGGTTTATGTACTCCGGCAACCGGCCTAGCTCGCGGCATAGGCTCTGGGACTGCTGCAGCCTCTTGCGCCGGGCGACGCGCCCCGATCTTTCCCTGGCGGAGGCGATTATTATGGCGACACCCGTCGATGATTTCAGCTTCGAGCCGGTGGCTGCACTCGACCTGCTATTGGCGTTTCCGGACCGCCTCGCTCGGCCGACGCAGTCGCATTTGCAACGGATGTGCCAGAGCGATCTGCCGGTCGTCATTGAGCATCGTTTTGCCGGAGCCGGCAACAATAACTTCACCTGCATGCATTCGTATTTCCTGGCCTGCGCCGGACAGGTGCTCAAAGGGTATCGCTTTGAGGTGAAACACCATTTGATTCCGGAAGTTTATACCTCGGGACGACTAAACCAGATTGGTCTCAATGCGCTGCTTCTGGTCCAGAGCTACGCCGAGCGCAATTCGGTTTTCGCGGAATGGAACAGCCCGACCTATTCGGCGCTGTCGTTGATGGCTCTGGCGAAGACCTTGAGGGATGGCGCGAATCCCGGAATCCGCCGCATAGCACTGGACGCGCAAATCACACTGTGGCGCGAGTTGCTCGCGCTGTATCACCCGAAGCTTAATGTAGCCTGTGGGCCTTATAGCAGGGCCTATCGCGTCGACATTCTCGGACAGGTTTCTCTGATGCGGGCGCTGCTGTGTTATGTCGGTCTGTCCCGGGACCATTCCCTGGTGAGCTTGCTGGACGAGAAACAGCCCGGCGTTCACTTCCACCACGGTTGTGATATGCCCTTCAACTGGGCCAACATCGCTTGGCTGCTTAGTTGCGATTATCATTTGCCCACGGATGTCGTGACCGAATTGCGCCAACGCACGTTTCCGAGGCGATTTACCGCACCCATCGCGTGGCCGGCGCATGGCTTTGTGGATAAAAAGAAAAAGTGCTATGTTCAGGTGCAGGGTTCTGCGTTCCCCGCAGGTTTGGGGCACTTGGTTCAGGTTCAGCACGGGCGTTGGGCGTTGGGCTATCGTACCGTGTCAACCTACGGCCACTCCTTTCCCATTCACCTGCATTATGCCGTTGCCGCTCGGCTTGGCCCGATGCAAAACGTAAGGAACGTAACCGTGGGAGTCGGCTTATTGGCCAAGCCAGACGAATGGATAACCGGCAGCGACGGACGCCGGACGGAGGCGGATAATTTCAATCACGGCTTTGCGTTGGCGGTTAAACAGCGCTCGGGCGGCCTGAGCTTCCGGGGCCAGGTGATGAATAATTTAGCAGCCTTGCCGACGGCGGAAATTTCCTTCAATAGTTTCATTCCTCTTCATTTTGGGGCCGTTGACTTGGTGATGCTCAACGGCAACGTGTGGCAAAGTGAACAGCGACTTGACATTCAGACGAAGAGGGCGGTATGTCGTATCAGTGATCATGGCTGCGAATACGAAATTGTCTACGAGTCCGAGCTACCCGTTGTGCTGGCCTTGTATCGCTGGGCGAATTTTCTGCGATTCGCGGCCCTGTTCTACGAGGGGCCCGTCCGCGCCTTTCCCGTGCGAGAGCTTGGGGGATTCCGCGTACGCGGATCTTTGCGCCTGTTGCACATGCCACGCGACTGACTATAATACGGTTTATACTATGTTTAAATTGAGTTTAAAGATAAATCAACATACCTTTGAATATGTGCAAGGGCGTATTTTGATGGTATGTGGATTGAAGAAATCGGGTAACTGGACGAATGGATCAGCAATATAAAGGAGCACGATGATGAAGCCGACGGCAACGCTTCCTCTATCACCATCCAGCAGCATCCATGCGAATATTTCCGGCGATTATGCGCTCAGTCCCGGCCAGATACGGCAATTTCAACAGCAGGGTTATATCAAGTTCAAAGATGTGCTGTCCGCGGAAACATTGGCTCATTACGGCGCGGAAATTACGCGACAGGTATTGCGTTTGAATTCCCAACATAGGCCGATGAACGAGCGCACCACGTATGAGAAAGCCTTTTTACAGGTGATGAACCTGTGGACGCACAGCGACATAGTGCGCGAGTTCTCGTTTAGTCGAAAGTTGGCTAGGATCGCCGCCGAATTGATGGGGGTGCCCAGCGTGCGGATGTATCATGATCAGGCTCTGTACAAGGAACCCGGCGGTGGGATTACACCATGGCATGCCGATCAATACTATTGGCCGCTAAGTAACAACCATACCTGCACGGTGTGGGTGCCGCTGCAGGCCACGCCGTTGGAATTGGGACCGTTGGCTTTTAGTGCGACCAGTCATTTGTTCGATTTCTGTCGCGATCTGGAAATCAGTGATTCCAGCGAAGAGAAAATCCAGGCGGAACTCCAGCGGAAACGGCTGCCAGTGGATGAAAGCCCGTTTGATCTTGGCGACGTCAGTTATCACTCTGGATGGACATTTCATCGCGCCGGGCCCAATAAATCGGACCAGCCCCGCAAGGTAATGACCATTATTTATATGGAAGATGGCATTCGTTTGGCGACGCCGCAGAATAAGAATCAGCACAATGACCGGAGCACCTTTCTACCGGGCACCGTAGTGGGCGAGCCGGCGGCGACAAAACTTAATCCGGTACTGTATTCCGGTTAAATCAGCCCAGCCCCGGCAGGTATGTTGGTCCAAAATGAGGCGGTTGTGGCTGCCGAATGGGTATTCGATGTGGCTTGAAGGGCGTTACGACAAAGGCTGGTTCGTTGTGATGGGAAAAACCTGCGTCGGTGGCTCACTGTGGTGTGCATTGGCCGTCTAATCCGATGGGCTAAGAGCTTACGAGATTCGTCTTGAGACTCGCTCGCGCGCTCGTTAAA
>JAKAYZ010000282.1 GCA_021816165.1 Planctomycetota bacterium
CGCTTACCGGCTTTTTTGCCGCGGTTTCCCGATGAGGTGATCGTGTGCGGCGGCGGGCTTTATAACGATCATCTGATGCGCCGGCTGAATCACCATCTGTTCGGCCGCGGCGGCGGGGCGGTTGAAAGTATTGATTCTTTCGGACTGCCCAATCAATCACGCGAGGCGATCTGTTTTGCCTTGTTGGGCTGGGCGTTTTTGAAAGGGTTTGCGGGAAATCTGCCGGCGGCAACCGGCGCCCATCGCGCCGTGATTTGCGGCCAATATGCCCGGCCGTGAGTGCGGGGGAAGCCGCACCGCCCCGCTGCGACCGGGAAAGCGATTATTTCGCACACACGGAGCACCGCGGGCAATGAGCGGCCTGCCAGATGATCCGCATATGCGTATCGCTGATGCGCCTCGGCAATGCCCGGCGGACTGTGCGGAACAACATTGCACCTAGGCCGGATGCCCCCGCCAAAGTTAATCCCGGCGGCCGACCGCGCCATGCCCTTTCATGGATCACCGCTTTTGCGATTTCAACGGATTGGACTTCCCCCGCCTGAAATATTAGAATAAAAGGCAAAATATGAAGGATTCATGGCTTATGTACAGCCATGGCGACAATATATAGACCGCTTGTGAGGGCTTAATATCAACATCGACAATCAGGGTTCACCGGCATCGGGTCGGGAAATACCCGACGTAAACGCCGCTTCCGTGCCATCTGAAGCTGCTGTCCACGTATCCCAGCAGGCCGGGCCTGCCGCGGATGCCGCGCCGGCCGAACGACCGGCGAAAACCGCAAAAAAATTGGTGCGGCGTGTGCGGCATTCCGGCCGTGGGCGCGGCCGTGGGCAGCGTAAAATCATCCCGCTTATGCCGGTTGTGGCGGACGAACCGGCAAAAACAGATCAAAACGATACGAATTTACCGGAATCCACGGATACCGGATTGTCGGCAGCTGTGGATTCCGCCGCAACTGCCCCCGATCCGGCGGATGGTGTAACGGCGGCTGCGGCCGACGGTGCAGGTCCGGAATCTTCCGCGGATATATCCGGCGATGTGGCGCACTCTCCGGCGCCGGATCAGGCCGCCGACAAGTTGCCGCCTGCCGGTAATGCACCGGCGAACGTATCGGCAATCACAAGCCGACCGGCGCCCATTCGCCCGGTTCCGGGGCGCATTGTGGCGCGTGCCGGGCCGGGGGCCACACGGCACCTTGGCCGGCAGAGTTTCCGCGGCGGTGTGCCGGTGCGGCAGAAGTTCCGTCCTTCGGGAATACCCCGGGGCCAGCCGGTTCCGCCGGCGGTGGAAGAAACGCCCGCTGAAACCGGGCCCAATCCCGGCAATGTCCGGCAGGCGCCGGCGGCGGGCCATTCGGGCGGGCCGCGGCAGCATCGCGGCGGTCGCCATCAGCAATCCGGTGCGGGCCGCCAGCATGACCGGCAGGTTCCGCCCGCGGATGTTCCGGCGGCGGAAGAGAATCGTGAGAGTTCCGTTGATGTCAAAGGGCGCAAAGACCGCGCGGAACCCGTTCCGCCGGCGCAGGCCGGGACGGGCGGCTATGCGGAAAGCCCCGGCGGCGTCGTGGCCGATGACTCGTTATTTAAGGATGACGCCCACGCCACCAGTTTTGACGTTCCGGAAGATGATCTGGAAAAATTGGATGCCGTGGAACCGGAGGAACCGCAACCGGTCAAGCGCACCGGCCCGCCGCGGGACATGTTGATTAACGCCACGGACAAGGACGAAGTGCGCATAGCGATTGTCAGCCAGGGGGTGCTGGAAGAGCTTTACATGGAGCGCACCAGCACCGAACTGCACGTGGGCAATATCTACAAGGGCCGCGTGGTGAATGTGGAACCGGCGATTCAGGCCGCGTTCATTGACTTTGGCATAGGCAAGAACGGATTTTTGCATATCAGCGATCTGCACCCGCAGTATTTTACCGGCCGGCAGAAGCGGTCCATCGGTCCGCAGCGGAAGCGCGGCGCCGGGCAGCCGGAAGCCGGCCCGGATGACGGTGAGGCGCCGGAAGGCGTATACGGGGACATTGAAGCCGGCGAAGCCACCGCCATTCTGGAGGATGCGGACCTGGAGGTGGAGAGCGATCATATGTTGCCGATGGAGAAAGTGGGTCGCAAAACCCCGCGGCGCAGCCGTCCGCCGATTCAGCAATGTCTGCGGCGCGGCCAGGAAATTATCGTTCAGGTGACCAAGGAAGGGATCGGGACAAAAGGTCCGACGCTCACGAGTTACATCAGCGTTCCGGGGCGCTACCTGGTGATGATGCCGGGGATGAGCCAGCTGGGCGTATCGCGAAAAATTGAAGATGAAGACCAGAGACGTGAATTAAAGAAGATTCTCCTGGACCTGAATCCGCCGCGGAATCTCGGCTTTATCATCCGTACCGCGGGTGTGGGCCGCACGCGGCGTGAACTCCAGCAGGACCTGCATTACTTGGTGAAGGTGTGGCGGCGCATTCATGAACGGCTGGAACAGTACCCCGCGCCGGTGGAACTGTATCAGGAAAGCGACCTGGTGATCCGCACCATCCGCGACCTGGCGATTAATGACATCGACCGCATGGTGGTGGATGAGCCCGTGGTGGCCGAACGCGTGCGGGATTTCCTTTCCATCGTCAATCCGCGGGCCGCGGATTTTGTGGAAGCCTACCGCGACGCCATGCCGTTGTTCCAGCGCTACGGCGTGGAACGCGAAATTGAAAAGATCAATTCCCGCCGGGTGGAAATGGCCAATGGCGGTTCGCTGGTCATTGATTCCACCGAAGCGCTGGTGGCCATTGACGTGAATTCCGGCCGCTACCGCGAACATCGCGACGCGGAATTGACTGCGTTTAACATCAACCGCGAGGCCATCCGCGATATTTGCCGGCATCTGCGGCTGCGCGATCTTGGCGGCGTGATTGTCATTGATTTTATTGACATGCGCGAGGAGCGGCACAAGCGCGAAATTGAACGGCTGCTTCGTGATCAGTTAAAAGATGACCGCGCCCGAACCAAAGTGCTGCGGATGAGCCAGTTCTGCATGATTGAGATGACGCGCCAGCGCGTCAAACCGAGCCTGAAGCGCAGCATTTATCAGGATTGCCCGCATTGCCATGGATCAGCCCTGATCAAAACGCCGGAAAGCGTATCACTGGATGTGCTGCGCCGCCTTGCGGCGGGGGGGCTGCACAAGGATGTGAGCCGCATGGAAGTGCGGGTATTTACCACCGTGGCGGCATTTCTGCTGAATCGCAAGCGACAGGAACTTGTGGAGCTCGAAGCCCGGCACGGCAAGCGCATCAATGTGGCAGCCGACGGATCCCTCTCCGGCGATGCCGTGCTGATGGAAGCCGTGGACGCGCGGGGCAATCTGCTGAATATCAATTTGTAGGCGGTTTGCCGACCACGCAACCCGCAGGCTTGGATCGGAAAGGAGTTCCGATGCGGCACGGGCGGGTTTGCGCCCCATTTACAGGGAAGATCCCGGATTTGCGGCACCGCCGCGCTCTTGCCGCCGCTCCGCCCTTGAACAAACGCGCCGGACGCGGAACACCGCGTGCCGATTCCACCACCGCACCATAGGCTGGAAGCCGCCCGCGTTTGGCTGTATTATCATTTTAAAAAGTGCATGGGAGGTTGGAACTGTATGAATAAACTGGTCGGAAAATTACCAGAATTTGACAACCCTCCACTACAGGAAACTATTCTTTCCGTTGAGTTTGACCGTATCGCGGAAATGAAGATTCCGCATTACGGCGCGTTCTGGGCGGCAATCCGCTGCGAATACCCCAAAGCCGGTACCCAGCCACCGCTCGCCCCGGCTCCGAGCGATTCGACGGTACCGGCCGGCCTGAGGCTTTCCGCCGGCGACATAAACTTGGCCCGAGCCTGCTATACGAATGAACTGGCAACCATGCAGGTGCAGTTCCAAAACGATCGCTTCTTAACCACTTGGTCCCGTGGGCAGACGGAAAATGTGTATCCCCGGTACACGAACACCCGGAAGAACTTCGAGGAGAAATGGGAGATATTCCAGAAATTTCTTCACCAAGAGCAACTTCCCGCACCACGACCAACCCGATGCGAGATAACCTACGTCAACCACATCGGTCTGACGGGCGATTGGAGCGAACTCCAACGATTGGAGGATATATTCGCACCTTGGTCAGGAATACAGACCGATGGATTTTTGCCCAAGCCCAGCATTGCGAGCGTTTTGGCGCAATATTCCTGGCCGGAGGGCGAACTGGCCGCTGCACTGCAGCCGGCCATCCGGGTTGCGGACCAGAAGAAACTGGTGCAATTGATTCTGACCGCCCGGCTTCCGCTGCGTGAGGGCACGGATACGCAAGCCATATTAAATTGCTTTGATATCGGGCGGGAATGGATAGTTCGTGGTTTTGCCGACCTGACCACCAGGAAAATGCAGTCGGTCTGGAAGAGAAAGGATTGACGATTATGATTACGTCCTGCGAATATCAGCCACCCGCTGCGGTTCACAGCGCCATACCGGCCGCAGTGGCTGTGGACAAGATGTTTTTCCCGGCACTCGAGCCGGTGTGGAAAGCAGAGGCATTTAAGCGCCTCGGTAACGTCAAGGCCTTGCCCGACAACTGGGATGGGTACGGCAGCGCCGCAATTTCGCAGG
>JAKAYZ010000283.1 GCA_021816165.1 Planctomycetota bacterium
CCCGTAGCCACCTTGGTAAACTTGCCCGGTGCCGTCACAATTGACGAAGCATCATCGTGCTTTCACCGCGCGCAGCGCCAGAAACAGCGGAATTTCCCGGCGACTTTGATCCAGGGCCGCGAAGCGTACGCCCCGGGGTGGCAACTTACCGCTTACCCATTCTTCCATGTGATCAACCCACAATCCCGCCGATCCCAACGTGTTGATATATGCCTGCAATGGCCGATGAAAACTTAATGTCGTTGCATCCGGATCGCTGCCGGGATGCATCGCAATGGGAATTTTTTCCGATGTAAGATAGCCATCCACCAGGCGGTGCTGAATATCTTTCTCGGCATCCCATTGCCATGCCGATTTTTTGGGAATACGAAAACACGGATGCAACAACACCACCACCAGCTTTCCCATCGGTTTTAATGCGCTATAAATCCCATGCCACACGGGTGAAAGCGGCGTGATATTGGCGATGGCCAATATACATGCTGCCGCATCAAATTCCCCCGGCTTTATGGCGCTGCATGCCGAGAGATTTCTTGCATCAGCCTGATAATACCGCTCCAGCGCGGGATCCTCGCGCCGCTCCATGGCCGCGGCGATCAATGAAGCCGCCATATCCACGCCAAGCGTATGGACGCCCAGCTTCGCGCCGGCCCGCCCCAATACCCCCTGTCCGCAGGCAACATCCAGCAGGCGGTCTCCAGCATGCAAGTTCAACATCCGCAACACACCGGGGATAATGAGCTTCTGATGATGATCGCTTCCATCCTGGCCAATGAGTTCATCATACCAGGCACCAACGTGCCCCCAATGCGAACTGCGCTGGTCCGCCGGGAAACGCCGGGGCACCCGGCTGGCCGAATCGGCACTGTGACCATGCGGCGAGGCTTCATCCGTTTTCTTGCTTTTCATCCGTTTTGTATTGTGTTTCATGCTTTTCGTAATCTTAGCGTTAATACATAACTTAGTCGAACGGTGCGGTTTGCCGCGGGTGTGGCAGCTTTTTTGTGCGCTGCACCTGGCAAAACCGGCCGGCACAAGAACCATGGCAAGCTGGCAAATCGACCTACGCGTGCCGAAGCCGACACACGCACTCTGCCGGATACATCCCTGGTGTCCTCGCATACTTTTTTAAACGCGGGTCGCAGGGCCGTGCCGCGGCGTTATTTCCACTTCCTGACCGTCGCGGTGCGGATGTTTGAATGTTGGATGACGATGACTTTCCATCATGTTGATTCAGGGCCGGCGCACACCGCAGGGCCGGTTGCATTGGCGTTGCCAGTGCAATCGGGTGATATTTGAACCATTTTCATCCCTGCCGGATCGGCAGTTTCACCTGACGGCGAAATTCGGTGGGGGTCATGCCAGTGGCCCGACGGAACATGACGTTAAATGTTGCCGAGGTACGGAATCCGGAATTTTCGCCAACTTCATAAATGGACATATCGGTTTCCAGTAGAAGCCTTTTGGCTCTGTCGAGATGTGCTCGCCAGATTTCCGCCTGTAATGTCTGCCCGGTGAGATTCTTAAACCGCATTTCCAGCGACCGGCGGGATACGGGGATGGTCCGCAGCATGTCCGGTATGGCAATGGGCCGGTTGCAATGATCCCGGATGTAATGCAGCGCTTCGACCACATCGGCATCCTGGAAGGCGTAAACATTGGTGGATTCGCGCTGTTCAATTGGAAGCGGAGGAATCAGAATTGGCACCGGCGGTACTTTGCGACCTTCCATAAGCCCGGCCAGCAATTTAGCGGCGCGCGCCCCGGCCTGCACGCCGTCCAGAGGAATACTGGTGATGGTCGGATTGGCCAACATGCAAATCCACAGGCGGTTATCAACACCGCACACCGCGACATCTTCGGGAACAATAATTCCGGCATCACGTGACAAACGCAGAATTTCATACGCAAAGGCATCGATGCAACAGAGCATACCGCATGGTTTGGGCAGTTCGTCCAGCCAGTGGCTCAGAGCCGACAGATGAGCATCATCATGCAGGTCTTTCCAGCCGCGGGCGGAACCATTAAAACAATTTGTTGTAAAGCCCCGCGCGGCCAGACAATCACGGAACCCGTCCCGACGGGCATTTTCCCATCGATGATTAAACGCCTCCGGCAGGCCATAATACGCGAAATGTTCAAATCCACGGGCGAGAAAATGCTCGGCGGCAATAACTCCCACCGCATGATCATCGGGCATGATCCGCGCCGGTGGTGTTGCCACATCATCCGCACCGGAGATATCAACGGCTGGAACACCGCTGCGGTTAATGGCATTCATCAGGTCCGGCAGTTCCCCCCACCGGCCGAAAATAACACCATCAACTTTCCCGGCGGCGATGTCAACGAGGGTAACTTCACCGAAGTTGGCCATATCCACGCGCCAGGTACCGCGGCCTTTGGCAAATTGGGCGATTGCCTGCATGGCACGTTCACCATACGGTCCCATTTCCTCGAGAAACAGCGCCACGCGAAGCTGACTTTTACGGCGATTTCGCTTTATTTTGCCGGATCGTCTCATAATAGCACACTCCAATTAACCGCCGGAAACGCCAAAATACGTTTTGCGCTGTAGAAATAAATTTATGCGCTGTACGCAGTGGCGTCAAGTAGGAGGCTCATTATACTTAATAAAGCGATGAGAAGATAAGCAGCGCCGGCTAGCACAAATTCACAGCCGCGGGCATGTTGCCCGGGACTTTAAAACAGGAAGGTTTGGATTCTTTTTTTTCGGAGGACTTCAATCATGAACGTCACACGTAAAATCGGTCGATCACCCAATGGCTTTACACTTATCGAGCTGCTGGTGGTCATTTCCATTATCGCATTGCTGATCGCCTTGCTGCTGCCGGCACTGGCACGGGCGAAAGCCGCTGGGCTGACGGTCTCGTGTGCGTCAAATCTTCGGCAACTCGGATTGGTAGCACAGATGTACGCCAACGAGAACGAAGGCATGCTGCCCTTTGGCGAGGGGCCGCCCGCACAGCAGACCATCAGCGGAAACAACCTTTCAGGTCCCACACTGGCAGGCCTTTACTCGGGCGCAAATTCCACTTGGACCACGCAGTTCCAACCGTACCTCCAATCCCAGCCGCTCTCGCCTCTGGCGGAGTACAACATGTGGCAGTGGCCGATCCCCTACCCAGGTTCTCCGGCAGGTTTCAATGGACTTGATCCGGTGTTCCGCGATCCTGCGGCTTCCACGATGGGAACCGGGGGGTGGCCTCTGGTTGGGCAGGTGGACTACCAGGCCAATGAGGAACTGTTCCCCAACGCGTGGTATGTCCATCCGAACTGGCCAGGCGAATCACTCTACAAGCTCGCCAATCTTGGCGGTCGCGGTTCACAGGTGGTCATGTTCACCGATGGCCTGCGTTCTACCGGGAACGGCCTGACGTCACCGATCGACTTCTGGGGAACGTTGTACGGTAATGGTATCAGCGGTTTCTGGAATGGAACAACCATTGTTATGAACTACTTCGGCGATCCAATCAACGCCACCACCGCGAACCCCGGTGCCAATCCGCAACAGGGTATCACCCCCGGGCCCGACCAATCCGCTGGCCCAGGTTCTTCTTGGCAAAACCCCAGTTGGCTGCGGTGGCGGCATGGCTACGGTACAACACACCAAGTCAACGCCGTATTCGGTGATGACCATGTCGCAACCTTCTCCTACACCGCCAACGTGCCCGGTGGCAGCAACCCCAGCAAACCACCGGTCAGCAATCTGCCGACGGAAGATTTCATGGCTACCGCGCCAGGTGCGCAATAAGGCAAGTTTCTGACTTCCCCCACGGGCCAAAGGCCCGTGGGGGATTGTGTACTCGCGTAATCGAAGGGAATGAATGGACTGCACCAATGGACGGTCCATCAACCCGCGCTAACTGTTGGCTAACGATGGACACCTTCCTGAAGCCGGCCGCCTGATTAAGTGGAAAGGGCGGTCGGCTTCTTTATTTCCGCTGGGCCTCACTCCTGAAACCTGATCTGAACGCGGCACGGATTCGAATGCGGTAAGACGCCAAACCGGCGAAAAAGTTTCGACGGGAACAGTAGTACTGCAATGTGGCATCCGGCGAGCGTACTGCATTTGCATTGCCAATGAATAACCGATTGACCGGGCCAGCGACGCAAAGGATCGCCCCATTTATCCCACGATACGCATTTTCTCCCGCGTTTACCACTGCTCTGATCTGCTCCGAACCGTTTTATTGGGGCCGAGGGGAACGAGGACTCCGCTTTACTTTCGCTGCAGCGCGGGCTCGAAACCTGTTGAATAGCGTTGGACACGAAACAGCAACCAATGCGGCATCGCACGCGGGTGCCGAACGACAACGAATCCCCGCGTGTCGCCTGGAAAAGGACGGCGAAACGTAACTACCACAATCAGGGTTGCATTCACGGCAGGCACGGCTTGGCCAATTCAGTCGCAGAGCACCTTGGCGGTGCAGCGATCCGCGCACCGACCGGGCTGGCGAGGGGATACCAATGGGCACCCTTCGACGGCAAACGAACGAGCGTACCGTCGGCAACGGCCATCTGATACTGGGAAAGCGATGAATTAAATTGCATGGACTGCTGCGGTGTCATATTCCCACGTGGCGGGCGGGCGAGATACCGTTTGGCCACCTT